>JAQVEX010000022.1 GCA_028697555.1 Lentimicrobiaceae bacterium
AATTCATTTTGCAAAACTAATAGCAGCCGAAGCCCGAAATGCCGAAAATGGGGATTAATATCGTTTGTAAAAAACCTAACAGGTTTTTGAAACCTGTTAGGTTTAAAACCACCACAGCACTTCGACACTTCGATACGCCTTCGGCACTCAGTGAGCGAAGTGCTGCAACCCGAAACCCGAAACTTCGGGACAACCCGCAACAGCCAAAAGCTAATAGCCAAGAGCTAAAAGCCAAAAGCCAAGAGCCAAAAGCCAATAGGATTCGAACAACAATAATTTGTTATTGATTAAGAACTATCTTGTAAACGTCATCATTCCTACGAAGTATCTCAGATGTGCTAATTGTAAACGTTTCGCCTTTATTGATTTTATCGGCTTCTATATCATCGCTATTCAGCATTTTTTCAACATGTAGCTCGTAAACGCCGGTTGTTGGACCAATAACAATCAGGTCTTCGTTGACAGATACATCATAGGTATCGACTTTTATTTGTGCTACCATAATTTTATTGTAAAAATTGATGACCTTGCCGACATACACTTTTTTATGAGTAGCCGATGAGCCGTGCCTTTCAGTCCATTCTCCCAATTTAGCTCCCATGTAATATCCTTCCCAAAAACCTCTGTTGTACACCGACGAGAGTTTTTTGTTCAGGTCTTCTACCAACTCTTCGTTGAAATTATCGTTAAAATACGCTTCAACGGCTCTATTGTAACATTGTGTAACTGTTTTTACATATTCCGGCGACCTGCCTCTGCCTTCAATTTTAAGAACAGTAACTCCCGCATCTAAAATTTTATCTAAAATCTGTACGGTTTTCAAATCTTTTGGCGACATAATGTACTCGTTGTCAATCTCCAATTCTACTTCCGAATCTTTGTCGTAAACGCGATATGCTCGGCGACAATCTTGCAAACAAGCTCCTCTGTTAGCCGACAAGTTGTGATTATGCAAGCTCAAATAACATTTCCCGCTGACAGCCATACACAAGGCTCCGTGGACAAAAACCTCAATTTGAACCAATTCGCCTTTCGGACCTCGTATGTCTTGTTCTTTTATTTGAGTTGTTATTTCTTTTACTTGTTTTATAGATAATTCGCGTGCCAAAACCATAACATCAGCGAATTGTGAGTAAAACTTAACAGCTTCGATGTTAGTAATGTTGCACTGCGTAGAAATGTGGATTTCAACGCCTATTTGGCGTGCGTACTGTATAACCGATATATCCGATGCTATTATTGCACTGATTCCGCTTTGCTTTGCGGTTTCTATTATGCTTTTTATTTCTTCAAGCTCGTTGTCATAAACAATGGTATTCAGAGTTAAATAGCTTTTAACTCCGTTTTGCCTGCATATATCGGCTATATTGCTAATGTCGTCAAGCGAAAAATTTGCACTCGAACGCGAACGCATATTTAATTTTCCTGCTCCAAAGTATATCGAGCCGGCTCCTCCTTGTATGGCAGCCATCAGCGATTCGTATGAGCCTGCCGGCGACATTATTTCTATTTTACCTTTGTAACTCATTTCTGTAAAGTAGCATTGCTGTTTAAAATTTGTAACGCTTTTAAATAAGTGCTATCCGTTTTTAAATATATGGGATAAAAACCTTCATCGTCGTACACATTGCGAGCAATGTAGGCTTTCAGCAAATCGGATATTTTTTGTTTTGAAAAAGCAATCTCTTTTTCGGTAGCTTTTATTTTGTCTTTTGATGCAAACGCAATAAAACTGCCGAATATATCATTATTTATGTGGAATTTCGCATTAAAATCGTCGAAATCGGAGTAGTTATTTAAAGCTTTTCTATTCTTGTCGGTGTATTCAAAAGCAAATTTAAATATAGTTCCTTTTCGTAGGCACTTAGCATAAAACGTATAATCACCCACGGTTTCGGCAGGAACAATTATATCAGGTGTAATACCTCCGCCACCGTACAAAACTCGTCCCATAGGAGTTATGTATTTAACTGTATCGGTGTTATTTTTTGTAGTATCGGAAGTCTCTTTATCGGCATATCTTTCCATCAATTCCATGTAGTAGTCTTCACTGCCTTTGTCGTAAGGCTTTTGTATGCATCTGCCGGTAGGCGTGTAGTATTTGGAAGTAGTAAGTCGCATCGCCGAACCGTCTTTAAAACTTATTTGCTCTTGTACCAAGCCTTTACCAAACGTGCGTCTGCCGATAATAAAGCCTCTATCGTTATCTTGAATTGCTCCTGCAACAATTTCCGATGCCGAAGCTGAGCCCTCGTCGGTAAGGACAACCACAGGCAAATCGTCCCACAGTCCTACACTTGTGGAATACGCTTCTTTTTGCGAACGATGCAGTCCTTTGGTATAAACAATCAATTTATCGGCAGGTAAAAACTCGTCCGAAACAGCTATCGCTTCTTCCAAGTATCCGCCTGCATTTCCACGTAAGTCTAAAATAAGCTTGTATATCCCTTCGGATTTGAAATCACTTAGAGCAAATTTGAGTTCATCATCGGTGGTAGCACTGAACTTGCTTATTTTTATATATCCTGTGCTATCATTGACTTTAAACGCAACATCTATGCTCCAAGTAGGAATAACATCTCGCGTAATATCGAAATACAATATTCCGGAAACTCCCAATCGGACTATGCCTACATTTACTACGGTATTTTTAGGTCCTTTAAGGAGTTTCATAGCCTTTTCGTTGTCGATACCAACCGAAGCTATATTTTCTTTATCAACCTCTACTATTCTGTCGCCGGCTAACAAACCTGATTTCTCCGAAGGACCGCCTACAATTGTACTTATTACCATAACAGTGTCGTGTTCTATTCGAAACTGAATTCCAATTCCTTCAAAGTTTCCCAATAGTTCTGCATTTGTGTTGTTAAAATCTTCGGCGGGTATGTAAATGGAATGCGGATCAAGGCTGGAAAGCATGCCATTTATGGCTTTGGTGTGTAAGTCGTCTGTGTCGACACTATCAACATAGTTCTCGTTAATATATTTTATCAAACTTTTAATATCAATCTTCTCGTCTTTGTTTTGGAATGCAAAGCTGTACTTGTCGCTTATTCTGAAACCAAGTAAGATGCCCAAAAGAAGAACAAAAAGCATCAATAAAGGTGTTATGTTTTTTTTATTAGTCATTTTTTTGCGTTTTTGCAAAAATACAAAGTTTGGTTAATTTTCAGGATTATTAGAAAATACAATATTTTTTCATTGCAATCAGATAAACTTAAAAAAGGCGTCGCTTCGCGGTGAGTGGTGGTTGGTGGTCGGTGGTCGGTGGTCGGTGGTGAGTGATGAGTGTCGCAACTCGAAACTTACTGCACCACACCCATCACCCATCACTCATCACCCATCACTAAACTAATAGCAACTTTGTGATTAAAAATATTCATCGAACAGTTATGATTGATTATTTGTAATAAATAGCTATATTTGCACATAATATATTCATCTATTAAAACCTATAAAATTATGCAACAAAACAAAAACTACACAATAGCTCCCGGAGTTGTTACGGGCGACGATATACAAAAGATTTTTAGTATCGCAAAAGAAAATAACTATGCATTTCCTGCAGTAAACGTTATCGGAACCGATTCGATAAATTCGGTATTGCAAGCTGCAAAGGAAGTTAATTCGCCGGTTATTATTCAATTTTCAAACGGCGGTGCACAGTTTTTTGCCGGAAAATTTTTACCCAACGATAAGCAACAAGCATCTATAGCCGGTGCTATTTCAGGCGCTAGTCATATTCACGCCATGGCTGAAATATATGGTGTTCCGGTTATTGTTCACACCGACCACGCTGCAAAAAAACTTCTTCCATGGATTGACGGTTTGTTAGATGCAGGTGAAAAATATTACAGCAAAGTTGGCAAACCTCTTTTCAGTAGCCACATGCTCGACCTTTCGGAAGAACCTTTGCACGAAAATATCGAAATTTGTAAAAGATACTTAGAACGCATGAGCAAAATAGGTATGACCCTCGAAATTGAACTCGGTATTACAGGCGGAGAAGAAGATGGTGTTGATAATACAGGCGTTGATAGTGCCAGATTATATACACAGCCCAAAGAAGTAGCTTATGCTTACGAAGAATTATCGAAGGTAAGTAATAGATTTACTATTGCGGCTTCATTCGGAAACGTACACGGCGTTTATAAACCCGGAAACGTTAAGCTAGAACCAATTATCTTAAAAAATTCGCAAGAATTTGTTAAACAAAAATTCAATATTTCGGAAAACAACCCTATAGACTTTGTATTCCACGGTGGTAGCGGTTCCGACCCCAAAGATATTGAAGAAGCAATTTCGTACGGAGTTATAAAAATGAACATCGATACCGACACGCAATGGGCTACTTGGAAAGGTGTTTTAGATTTTTACAACGAAAAACAGGGCTACTTGCAAGGTCAAATAGGTAATCCGGAAGGCGACGATAAACCTAACAAAAAATACTACGACCCACGTACATGGCTACACAAAGGACAATTATCGATGATTGAAAGACTAAAAGTAGCTTTCAGTGATTTGAATTGTTTGAATAGAATGTAAGAAAGTGGTTGGTGGTGAGTGGTCGGTGGGTTAGTTTCGAGTTCCGAGTTTCGAGTTCTGAGTAGTTCGACATTTTAGGTCGCTGAGCTTTCAGAAACGACGAAAATGTAAGGATGTAGGAAGGCTTTTAGTTATGAGTTTCTAGTATCCAAACTACTGATTCTGAGTTAAAGACTCCTAACTCAGAACTCCCGACTCAGAACTCAGAACTATACAACTATCCTCTAACGCCTGTTCTCATCAATTCAACAGAGTTAAAAGTAAGTACCGGATATGGCGAGTGGTTTATCATTTGTTGAGCCTGCGGTCCGGTAAGCATATTAAAAGGCGACGGATCTTTTTCGGTCATAATGCTTATAAGGTTTGCATCTACTTTTTTAGCATAATCTATAATTGATGTTGTGGTATTATCAACTTTCATACTTTCGACGTGTACTGAAACGTCGCTATTTTCAATATATTTTACAACTTGCTTAACATAGTCGTCAACCTTACGCATCATCGATTTATACTTGGAAGTATAAACGCCTAAAACGTAAATTTCGGCATCAAAAATTTCGGCAAGATAAACAGTAAAAGGAACTTTTTGGCGTGTTTCTAGCGAACCATCAATAGGCATAACTATTCTTTTCAAATCGACAGTAGGTGCAATTCCAGCTCTAAGCGTAATAACCGGACATTGAGCTAAAGAAATAACTTTCATAGCATTGCTGCCAATCCAAAACTGCTCAAATCCTGACGAACCGTGTGTTCCCAAAACTATACAGACAGCTTCTAATTCTTCAGCCGTACCAATAACTTCCTTATACATTTTGCCTTCTCTTATCAAATAATCGATTTTTGAGTTTTTCAAAACAGGCTTGTATTTATCTATTAAATGCTTAAACTGTTTTTCAACTTCCTCTATCAATTCTTTTGATGATGACGAATGTATAGTGGTTTTGGTAACACTTGGGTTGTTGACCCAAATCATATATAAATTTAAGTCGCCCTTTTCGGCTATCGAAACGGCGTGTTCTAACGCATTTATAGAACAACTTGAAAAATCTACTGCAGCTAAAATATTTTCCATAACATTAGTTTTTTATTATTATTTGTATTGATATTCTATATCTTACTGATTATCATTCTAATACAAGTTAATTTCATCGGTTATAACAAACGCATTAGGATAATCGGAGTTTATTTCATTTTTTACTTTTTCGGCTTCTATTCTGTTTCTAAAATCACCTACCAAAACTTTATAATATGGTTGTTGGTACACCAAATAAGTCTTGACAGCGTAACTTTGCCTGAACTGATTAATAATGTTTAAGGCGCTATTTTTAGAATTGGCTCCTGCTTCGGAATATATTTGCAGACGAAATCCCATATCGGTAGGATTTGTCAGATTCAATTCCTTATAATTTTGCTCAATTTTTTGAATCGATTTATTTGAGATTATTTCAACATAACCGGCATTAGTGTTGCTCTGACCTACCAATGGATAGAATCGACACACAATTAAAATAATCAACAAACAAATATTCTTATTAGCAAACATTATTATTACATATTAGGATGAATACTTAAAACAGGTACAGGCGAAAAGTTTACAAGTTGCTGCATCAAAGCGCTTGGCATACCGTTTCGGGTTTTTTGTTGTAATTCAACCGTAACTATAAGCAGGTCGGCTTGCAAACTATTTGTATGCTCAATAATAGCCTGCCCAATGTTATGTGAGTTTATTTGTTCAACTATGTGGCTAATATCTTTTTTAGCCAAAATATTGGCAACTTTATTTAAGTTGACATCAACAAACTTTTGAACACTACGTAGTCCGCTTTCGTTTATACCTAACAGACAAATATCGGCATTTAGCATGGCAGCGAGTTCGGTAGCTTTTTCAACTTTATTCAAAGTAACCGAAGTATGGTCGACAGGCAAAATAATGCGTTTTATATTTTTACCGGCATTATGGCTGGCTCTAACGGTTATAACCGGAACGTTGGCAGTAGCAATAACTCTAAAAGCATTTGTTCCAATCCAGTATTTTTGAAAACCTGTAACTCCGTGTGTTCCCATAACTAAAACCGATTCGGGAGTTTGCTCGGCACAGTCGGTCAATTCTCTATATGTTTTCCCCTTACGTATTTTTGCATTGATATTACCACCTGTTTTCAATAAAGGCTCATACTTTTTTATCAATTTATCGATTTCTTCTTGCCCTTCTTTCCTAACTTCTTGATATTCGACAGTGGCAAGCTCCGATGAGCTGTCATCTACCCACAACAAAGTCAAATCGGCTTTGGTATTGTTTGCCAACATAACACCAAACGATAATGCCTTTTCCGAACCCAAAGAAAAATCCGTTCCAACTATAATATTTTTCATATCTAAGTGTTTTTTCAGTTTTAAGTCGTACGAAACTTGCATGCTTTTACTAGCTTGGTATTGGTTTGCACATTCGTTTCGTAACTAACAAATAGTCTTTTTATATTTCAATTTATAAAGTTATTTTGTTCAAAAATAAACAATTTCCACAAAACAAAGGTAATAATTCACGGTAGAAATAGCATAAATTTTAGAAAAAAATTAACTTTGCAGCATAATTTAGTGATATTACAAATGTTTTTAAGTTTCTTACTATGAAATACAAAATAAAAGATATAAACTTAGCTCCTTGGGGTAGAAGAGAAATTGAAATAGCCGAAAAGGAAATGCCCGGCTTAATGAGTTTACGCGAAAAATACGGAAAAGAAAAACCTCTTAAAGGTGCCAGAATAATGGGTTCTTTACACATGACCATACAAACTGCCGTACTTATTGAAACATTGGTAGAGTTAGGTGCAGATGTACGTTGGGCTAGTTGCAATATTTTTTCAACACAAGACCACGCTGCTGCAGCTATTGCTGCTGCCGGAATACCTGTGTTTGCCTGGAAAGGCGAAACAATTGAAGAGTATTGGTGGTGTACTCTGCAAGCTCTTTCATTCCCGGGAAACAAAGGTCCTAATCTTGTTGTTGACGACGGTGGCGACGCTACGCTCCTAATCCACAAAGGATATGATATTGAAAACAACCCGCATAAACTTAACGAAAAAGGCAACTCAGCCGACGAAATTGCCATAATTGATTTGTTAAACTCGGTTTATAAGGAAGATAAAAACAAATGGCATGATATGGTTGCACAATGGAAAGGTGTTTCGGAAGAAACTACAACCGGAGTACATCGCCTTTATCAGATGAAAGATGCCGGACAACTTTTAGTGCCAGCCATTAATGTTAACGATTCGGTTACAAAATCAAAATTTGACAACTTGTACGGTTGTCGCGAATCCTTAGCCGACGGTATTAAAAGAGCAACCGATGTTATGCTTGCAGGCAAAGTTGTTGTTGTGTTAGGATACGGAGATGTTGGAAAAGGTTGTGCAAAATCGATGAAATCGTACGGAGCAAGAGTTATTGTTACCGAAATTGACCCAATTTGTGCTTTGCAGGCTGCTATGGAAGGTTTTGAAGTTACAACTATGGAAGAAGCCCTAAAAGAAGGAAACATTTTTGTTACAACTACCGGAAACAAAGACGTTATTACATACGAACACATGACTAAAATGCTTGATCAATCTATAGTTTGTAATATCGGACACTTTGATAACGAAATTCAGGTAGATAGAATAAATAAAGCTGAAGACGTTGTTAAAACCGAAATAAAACCGCAAGTCGATAAATACACCTTTACAGACGGAAGAGCCATATTTATTCTTGCCGAAGGCAGATTGGTAAACTTGGGCTGTGCCACCGGACACCCATCGTTTGTAATGAGCAACTCGTTTACAAATCAAACCCTTGCACAAATTGAATTGTGGAAAAACAACTACGAAATTGATGTTTATCGCTTGCCCAAACACTTAGACGAAGAAGTTGCACGCTTACACTTGGAAAAAATTGGCGTTAAACTAACTAAACTAACACAAGAACAAGCCGACTATATTGGTGTTCCTGTTAATGGTCCTTTTAAGGCTGAACACTACAGATATTAGGGTTTAGTTAGTTGCCGTTAGCCATTAGCTGTTAGCCTTTGGCTAATGAATATACCCAGCCAAGAGCCAAGAGCTAACGGCTAAAAGCTAGTTGCGAATCATCTTTTCGGTAAGCATCGATTTCAATCCCGAAGCCTTAATGTTGTGGAAAATTTTACCGTCGTAGAAAAATGATATAAAGCCTGTTTGCTCCGAAACTACAACAGAGAAAGCATCTGTTTTTTCGGTTATTCCCAAAGCAGACCTATGTCGTAATCCTAACTCTTGCGGAATATCGGTACTGCTCGATACCGGTAAAATACATCTAGCGGCAACTATTTGGTCTTTATCAATTATAACTGCACCGTCGTGCAATGGATTGTTTTTAAAGAATATGCTTTCTATTAATTCGGTAGAAGCAATGGCTTCTAACTTTGTGCCTGTTTCTATATACTCTTCAAGCCCGTTTTTGTCGCAAATAACTATTAAGGCTCCGGTAAGCGAATTTGAAAGCTTGTTACAAGCCTGAACAATAATATCAATAGTTTGGGTAGATCTTTCGGTATTGCTCATTCTTCCCAAAAAAGATTTGAAATATTTTTTAGATATAATACCTCTTGACCCCAATGTTAAAAGGAATTTCCTGATTTCGGGCTGAAAAACCACTATAAGAGCAAGTAATCCGGCTGACACAAATGCTCCAAACAAAGAGCTTAGCATATCCATGCCCAACATCTTAACAACTTGCCAAATAACAAAAATTAAAAATACGCCTATAATAATGTTTATTGCAACAGTACCTCGCAGTAGCCTATAAATTGAAAACAACAAAAGAGTTACAAGCAGTATATCTAAAGCATCAATAAATGTAAATTTAATAAATAGTAATCCCATAGTTGTGCAAATTGTTGTACAAAGGTAAATTAAATATCATAACTATAATGCTACGCCCAAATAATTTTGAGCAATTTTTATTGTATGAACTGCTTCTTTTACATCGTGAACCCTAACAATATCGGCTCCATTGAGTATTGCCAATAAGTTTATCATACAAGTACCGTTCAAAGATTCTTGCGGCGTAATATTCAACAAATTGTATATCATCGATTTTCTTGAAACACCAACCAAAATAGGCAAATTAAGTTTTTCAAAATTTTTAAGTTCGCGGAGCAAAGTATAGTTGTGCTCAATGGTTTTGCCAAACCCAAAACCCGGGTCAACAATAATTTGCTCAATCCCTATTTTGTTTAATTCGGGTATTTTTTGTTCGTAAAATTCAATAATTTCAGATGTTATATCGTCGTACTTTGGGTCGTTTTGCATGTTTTCGGGCGTTCCCTTAATGTGCTGCATAATGTAGGGTAGCTTACTTTTAGCAACTGCATCAAACATTGTATCATCAATAGTTCCGCTCGAAATATCATTAATCATACCTGCGCCAATAGCCGCAGTTTCCTCAACAACTTTACCTCTGTAAGTATCAATAGAAAAAACCGTATCCGGAAACTTTTCAACCAAAACTTCGAGACCGGGTATTATACGTTCCAATTCTTCGTCAAGACTTACAGCCTTTGAGCCCGGGCGAGTCGATATAGCTCCAATATCAATAATATCGGCGCCCTCGTTAAGCATTTTTTCTGCCCTAAGGCATTGCTTCGAAACAGTATCGTAAGAACCGCCATCGAAGAACGAATCAGGCGTCATATTTAATATACCCATAACCAAAACCCTGTCTAATTTTAAAGTTTTGTTAGGACATATGATTTGTTTTGTAGGAAAAGTTGTACTTTTATCAACTGAATTATTCATTTTATTAAACCGTATTTTTTATTATGAAGCAGGACAAAAGTAATATAAATGACGTAAAAGCAAACAAACTTAACGCAGAATTTGAGCCTATAATACAGGAATGTCGCTACATTTTTGAGAAAAAAATGTTGGACTATGGCGTTTCGTGGCGTGTACTTCGTCCCGAATCCGTTACCGACCAAATTCTCAATAAAGTCAGACGCCTGAAAAACATTGAAATTAAAGGTGTTCAGAAAGTTGACGACGACACAAAGTCGGAATTGATGGGAATTGTCAACTATTCGGTTATAGGTCTTATTCTTTTGGAAAACAATTGGGATGAGAGCGATAATATTGAAACAGATAGAGTTTTAAAACTTTATGATAAAAAAATAAAAAAGGCTATAGAACTGCTAAGTGACAAAAACCACGACTACGACGATGCGTGGCGAGCTATGCGAATATCATCGATAATTGATTTTATACACGTAAAGCTGCTAAGAATACAAAGCATTGAAGATAACAAAGGCGAAACTTCCGTGTCGGAAGGCATAGAGTCGAACTTAGAAGATATTATTAATTATGCTATCTTTGCAATAATAAGAATCTCCGAAAATAAAAAATAAAAACTAAATACTAATTATGAAAGAAAAAACTCGTAAGGAAAAAATATTTAAAATTATTGCTCAAGTCAGTCGAATAATCACCGGTGCAGTATTTATGTTTTCGGGATTCGTAAAGGGTGTCGACCCTATGGGTACTGCATACAAAATACAAGATTACTTGGTTGCATATAATTTCGATTTCTTAATTCCTTTGGCTCTTAGCCTTGCTATTTTACTTTGTGCAGTCGAATTTACCGTTGGGTTCATGCTTTTCTTCAATCTGCAAACAAGAATATCAGCGTGGATACTATTTTTAATGATGATATTTTTTACCGGACTGACATTATACGACGCAATATACGAGCCAGTACCGGATTGCGGTTGCTTTGGCGAAGCTATTATACTTACCAACTGGCAAACTTTTTACAAAAATGTTGTCCTTATTGTCCTTGCTGTTTTCGTATTTATTTGTAGAAAAAGATTTGTCGGCGTACCGCACAAGTTTGTACAATCGCTAATTTCAATTATCGTGTTTATTCTGTTTATAGGTTTTTCTACATACAGCTACAAACATCTTCCTGTTGTTGATTTTTTGGAATGGAAAGTTGGAAACAAACTTTATAACGAAAATCCTCAACCTATCGAATACTACGTTACTTACCAAAACAAGGAAACCCTTGAAACAAAGGAATACCTACTTCCCGACTTTCCTTATAACGATAGTGTTTGGATTGAGCGATGGGAGTTTGTTTCTCAAAGAACCTACGACCCTAACGATTATCATGGAAAATCTCTAATTATTCAAGATACTATAGGAAATATAGTAACCAACGACATTATCCAAAATCCTGACTACCAGCTCATTATTACAAGTTATAACTTATCTGACATAACTCCAAAGGCTATTAAGAAAATACAAAAACTTGAAAAAGCACACAATTGCGATACCTTGTCAATTGCATTTTTAACTAGTCAGGAAAACGATAATATTAACAGGTTTGCCAACGAAAACGGCATATTCCTAGATTACTACATATCCGACGATATAATCTTAAAAACAATGGTAAGGTCGAACCCTGGATTTATGTTGCTGAAAGAAGGTGTGGTTATTAAGAAGTGGAGTTACAGAGATTTTCCCGATTACGACGAATTAAATAAAAAATGGTTAAACAAATAATATACGCATTATGAGAATAAAATTAGTAGCCGGAAACTGGAAAATGAACAAATCATTTTCGGAAGCTGAAGAACTTCTGTTTGACATATCGGAAGAGTTGCAAAACAACAAGAGCAAGGCTGAAGTCGTAATATGTCCTCCATATCTTTATTTAGAAATGGCAACCGATATCGCCGCCGAAAACGATTTTGCTATAGGAGCTCAAAACGTTTCTAATTTTGAAAAAGGAGCATACACAGGCGAAATATCTGCAGGAATGTTGCACAAAATGGACGTTTCGTACTGCATTGTCGGGCACTCCGAACGCAGACAGTATTTTAACGAAACCAATCAGGTTATTGCAGAAAAAGTAAAACAACTCATCAGCAACGATATTACACCTATTTTCTGCTGTGGCGAAAAATTAGAAGACAGAGAAAGCGGAAAACATTTTGAAGTTGTTAAATCGCAGATAAAAGAAGCCCTGTTTGACCTTGAAAGCGACAAGATTTCGAGTGTTATCATTGCCTACGAACCCGTTTGGGCTATTGGCACAGGCAAAACCGCAACTCCCGAACAAGCTCAAGAAATGCACGAATTTATCAGAAATACCATAAAAGATAAGTTTACACAAAAAGTATCCGACAATATCACAATTTTGTATGGCGGCAGCTGCAATGCCAAAAATGCTAAAGAGCTGTTTGCTTGCAAAGATATAGACGGCGGACTTATTGGTGGGGCTTCGCTTGTAGCTGAAGATTTTGTTAAAATTGTTAATTCATTCTGATAAGCAATGAAGTATAACGAGTTTGTTATAGAATTGCACACAAATACATCGGAAATTGCCGAAATAGTTTCGGCATATCTGATGTACGACGATTTTGACAGTTTCCAATTTACCGACGACAACAATATTTTGGCGTACATAAGCACCGATTTTTCTGTTGCTGACACGCTTGAGAAACTAAAAAACGAGCCGTACAGTAATTGGATAAAAAATGTTGAAGTAAAACAGTTGGAAGACAAAAATTGGAACCAAATATGGGAAAGTTCGTACGAGCCCGTGATTGTTTCGGATAATTGTATTGTGAGAGCTCCATTCCACACAAATTTACCTGAAGTGGAGTTTGACATCAAAATTATGCCTAAAATGTCGTTCGGCACTGCGCATCACGCAACCACTCTATTGATGATGAAATACATTTTGGAAATTGAAGATTTTACAAATCTTTCTGTTTTGGATATGGGTTGCGGAACAGGCGTTTTGGCTATACTTGCTGCTATGAAAAATGCCGAAACCATTTGGGCTGTAGATAACGACACATGGGCTTTTGAAAATGTGAAAGAAAACGTTAAAGCCAACAATTGCGAACATATAAAAACATTTTTGGGTAATGCTAGTATTCTTGGCAACGAAAAGTTTGATTACATTTTTGCCAATATCAACAAAAACATATTGCTAAACGACTTGCCAACCTACGCCAATTGCTTAAATAAAAACGGACATATATTTCTCAGCGGCTTTTACCTTCAAGACTTGGACGATTTGATTGAGAAAGCCAAAACAGTGAATCTTAGTTTTATAAACTATAAAGAAAAAGATAATTGGGTAGCAGCTCATTTTCACACAAACAAATAAGCGTTTGTTTAACATTCTGCGTATGAAAAAAATCATAGCCGTTTCTTTATTCTTTTTATTTGCACTGAAATTTAATTTGTTCGCTCAGGAGCAAATTAAGTTCAGCAATGATACTACTATGTTTTTAAGCGAACTTCAAGCTTATATGACGCAAGTCAGCAAAACGCAAGAAAAAGAAACACGTCAGGTTTTTAAAGATTTTGAATACGCTTGGATGTCGGAAATGATTCCTAAAAATATAAAAGCCTTAGTTTATCAATATTGTTTGAGCTTTGATGAGTACAAATTGTATCCTTATCCGTATTTCGTCAAATATCTGAACATTATTCAAATGTTTGCGCATCAAAATCAACCCGAAAACGACCAAATTTTCTTTCATAAAGGCGTCAACTTTTACTTAAACAACGAAAACAGAAATATAAATCTTTTAAACTATCTAACTCAGATAGAAACCTTTGTACAGTACAAATCGCTACAGCGGACAAATACCGAAGAGTGGAAAATAAAAAACTACACTTATAGGTTCGGTTTCGACTCTATTCCGTGTATAATCTTTCCCGAAACCGACCTTTCTTGCGTTGTGCGAAACGACAGCTCCAACATATACAAGACTTCGGGCGTTTATTACCCTCTATCGCTGCAATGGAAAGGAAAAGGCGGGAAACTAAATTGGGAAAGGTTTTTTTACCATCCCGATACGGTTTATGCAAATTTGAAAACGTACGAAATAAATCTGAAATTGACCGAATTTACCGCCGAAAACGTTGAATATTGCCACAAAGGATATTTCAAAAAGAGCAAACTCCTTGGTAAAATTACCGACAAAGCCGTTGTTGATGCCGATAAAATCATTTCAACGTATCCACGCTTTTACATGTACGACAACCAGAAAGTGTTCATCAAAATATTTCCAAACATCGAATATAGCGGCGGGTTCAGCGTTGAAGGAAACAGAGTTATCGGAAATTCAATAAATAACGATTTGGCTAAAGTTGTTTTTTTTAGAAACAATGAAGAGTTTATAAACATACAAGCTGATCATTTTTTAATTTATCCAAGCAGATTTATTACCGACAAAGGAAGATTAAACATAAGCATAGCCGAAGATTCCATTTATCACCCCGAAGTAATTACACGCTACGATTACGTGCAAAACTTATTAGTCCTTCAGCGGAACGATATCGGCTTAGGATTGGCTCCGTTTTTTGACACTTATCACAAATTGGATATATTTTCCGATGCAATATATTGGCATCGTAATCAAAACCGTATTTCATTCGAGAGCATTAGAGGAATAAGAAGCGAAAGCATAGTCGGCTTTTTTTCAACCGATTTTTTTTCGCAAAAAGAATACGAAGCTCTTCAAGGAATTGACGATGTTAATCCCGTAGAATTAGTCTCCTTGTACTCTCGAAAAATACACTCACGAAACTTTACCTTAGAAGATTTTACCGAGTGGGCTAAAAAGCCGAAAGAACAAATAAACCGACAACTTATAATACTTGCCAATAAAGGTTTTATCGATTATGATTTGCAAAATAGAACCGTCCAAGTAAAACCTCGTTTGATTGAATTTTTGGCTGCACAAAAAGGTGCTAAAGACAGCGACATTATCAGTTTTACGTCGGTTTTGGGCGATAAAACCAATGCCTTCTTAAACTTAAATAACTTTAACTTGGATATTGAAGGCGTTTCCGATATTATGCTGAGCGATTTGCAATACGTTTACGTTGTTCCTCGCAATAAAAGCATTACCGTTCAGAAAAACAGAAATTTCATCTTTTCCGGTCGAGTTCATGCCGGCTTATTCGATATAGAAACCGAACAGGCATCTTTCGATTACGACAAGTTTATGATAAATATGCCTGAAATAACCAAAATATCAATGATAGCTTTGGAATGGGAGCCCGATGTTTTCGGAAATAGAAATTTTGTGCCTGTAAAAAATCATTTGGTCGATTTGAATGCCGACCTGTATATCGACAATCCCGACAGTAAATCCGGCAGAAAAATGTTCCAGAATTATCCTTTGCTTGTAAGTAAAGATACATCGTATGTGTTTTTCGATCGTAGCGATATTGTCGGCGGTGCATACAAAAAAGATAATTTTTATTTTCAGGTTTATCCTTTCGAAATGGATAGTATAAACACAATCCCAACTCCCGATGTTATGTTTAAAGGACGTTTGGTTTCGGCTGATATTTTTCCTCCTATAGAAGAAGACTTGAAGATTCAAAAAGACTACTCTCTCGGATTTTTGCACGTTATTGAAGAGCCAGGATTGCCCGTTTATAAAGGCATAGGTACATATTCCGACACGCTATTGCTCAGCAATAAAGGTCTTATAGGTAAAGGGCAGTTAAATTATTTAACGTCGAATAACAAATCCAACGACTTTTTGTTCACACCAAAGCAGGTGGTAGCTAATGTTGAAAATTACAATTTGGCGAAATATGTTGCCGATGTCGAGTTTCCCGACGCAGTATCAAAAAGTGCAAGACTTAGGTGGGATACCGAAAACAACATGATGGAAGTCAGCAGCAACCAGGAAGGCGGTTTCAGCATGTTCGACAATAACGCAAAATTAGACGGTATTCTTAACGTAAGTCCGCAAGGTTTATTCGGAAAAGGCAAATTCTCATTCGAGCACGCCGAAGTTGTTTCAAATAAATATACCTTCAAAGCCAATAGCTTTGTCTCTGATACAGCCGATTTTAAACTTTTATCGCCCGACGATAAATCTGATGCTCTTAGAGTTCACATATTTAAAACAAACATAGACTTCGATTCTCGAATAGGACACTTTATCGCTACAGGTAAAGGTGCGTTGATGGAATTTCCAAAAATTAATTACAATTGCGTTGTAAATGAATTTGATTGGCTGATGGACGAAAATAAACTCTCGTTGATAAATAAACCTCATATGTCCGAACAAGAGTACTACAACCTAACAAAACAGCAACTTATTAATTTCGACCCGGGCAACGAAATATACTTCTCCACCTCACACAAACGTGGCAAGCTGCAGTTTTACGCACTTAATGCTCTGTACGATTTGAACAGAAACAACTTGCAAGTATCGGACGTAAGAATTATTAAAGTCGCCGATGCAGCTATTTTCCCGCATCAAGCTAAAATGAATATAGATAGTACCGGAAAAATTGAAACGCTTGTTAATGCCGAAATACTAACCGATATAGTCAATCAGAGATATTATTTTTATAATGCAAATGTTGATATAAGCTCACGAAGCTATTACAAAGCTCAAGCCTTTTACGACTACAAGCCCGCAAACGGAGATTCGTATACTCTCAAATTAGATTCGATTAAGCCCGTTAAAAACGTTTCTACCGCATACGCACACCTTGAAGAAACGGACAACTTTAGTTTAAATTATAAATTCAATTACTTGGGTAACATCACCTTGCAGGCAAATTCCGACAGCTTGACGTTAGATGGTGCTTTTTCAATAGTTAACTCTTGTTACGACAACAAGGAAACAAATTGGGTAAAAATAAATCAAAAGTTGCATCCGCAGAATGTAAAAATTGTTCTTCCTTCCGATCCCAAAAACGTTAATAATCAAAAGTTACGCACAAGTATTTACTACTCGCTAACAGAGCATAAACCTATGTTCGGATTTTTAGAACCTACCGAAAACGTCAGCGACCCCGATATTTTTTCGGCTAAAGGGTTTTTGAATTACAACTTTTACACTTCCGAATATCAAATTGCCGATACATCGGTATTAAATAATGGCGAACAGCCCGGAAACATTGCAAAACTCAATACCATAAGATGCTTTTTGAACGGAGATGGCGAAATTAATTTAACAAGTGAGTTGGGACAATTCCGTCTGAGAAACATCGGTAATATCAAATTCTTTACAGCCAACGATTCGACAATAATAAACACGGCTATGGTATTTGATTTTCATTTCCCCGACGAAGCTCTTAAAGTTCTTAGCGATGATATAAATAACAACGTGTTGCAACACATTGACGCCGGCAATCCCAACTATATCAGAACCCTAAGAACCCTAATGGGAAATAAGGCTGCAAGCAAATACTTGGAAGAAATTTCCATATACGGAAAGGCACAAAAATTTCCTGCCGAATTAAATCATTCAATTGTATTGTACGATGTAAATTTGGAATATATCCCCGATAGCAGAACATTCGTATGCTGGGGTCCTATGGGTGTGAATAATATCGGAAATAATACGGTTATGAAATACGTTCCCGGCTACATTGAAATGCAAAAACGCCGCTCAGGCGACGTTATTACTATTTACTTTATGCTCGAAAACAACAGATGGTACTATTTCAACTACGCCAACAACATTTTGCAAGCAATTTCCGATAATTCCAATTTCAACGATGAATTAGTTGACCTTAAAGCCAAAGAACGGAGAGTTGCTAAAAGAGGCGAAGCTACATATCAGTTTATTATCGGTACAGCCGATAAAAAAGCGACTTTCTTACGCAAAATGCGACAAATGCAACGTTCCTTAAACGACGAATAAATTATGATTTACGTAGCACTACCTGTTTATAATGAGATGCCACATTTAAGTCGCACTATAAACTGCGTGCTGTCTCAGTCGGAACAAGATTTTAAGCTGATTTGCTGCGTTAACCAACCAGATGTTTTTTGGACTGACGAACATAAAAAACACATTTGCCACAATAATCAATCGGCTATAAATTACCTTAAATCGTTAAACGACGATAGGATAAGTGTTTTGGATTATTCGTCGCAAGGTAAAGGTTGGAAAAACAATAAAATCGGAGTTGGCATGGCTCGTAAAGTTACAATGGACTATATTGCAAGCATTGCCGAAAAACACGATATAATACTGTGTTTAGATGCCGATACTGTTTTTTGTAAAGATTATTTTAAATCAATTGCAGAAAACATAAGCCAAAACCCCGATATTATGGCAATATCAGTGCCGTATTATCATATTCTGTCGGAAGACGAAAATTTAAACAAAGCCCTGCTACGTTACGAAATATACATGAGAGCTTATTTGATAAACATGTACCGAATAGAAAATCCGTTTAGTTTTACTGCATTGGGCTCGGCGATTGCAACTCCTGTGTGGGCATACAACAAAATTGGCGGCATGGCTCCCAAAAAAAGCGGCGAAGATTTTTATTTCTTGCAAAGTATGGTAAAAAGCGGAAAAATCAGCAATTACAACAGCAAAATGGTATTTCCTGCTACACGATTTTCAGATAGAGTGTTTTTCGGTACAGGTCCTGCTCTAATTAAAGGAAACAAAGGCGATTGGAGTAGTTATCCCATTTATCCCATTAGTCTATTCGACGACATTGGAAAGACGTTTAACTTGTTTGAAAAACTTTTTTTCGGCGATGTTGCTACTCCCATCGACGACTTTTTGATAGAAACATTCGGAAATTTGCCTTGGGAAAAACTAAGAAACAACTGTAAAGACACAAACACTTTCGTTAAAGCCTGCTACCAAAAAATCGACGGACTCAGAATATTGCAGTATCTGAAAAAAAATCAAATTCAAGACGACAGCTCCGACACAATATACCTTTCGGAATTACTGCAACTCTACAATATTGATATCAGCAAAACCATTGGCAACCTCAACTTAACCGACTTAAACGTCATTGATTTGGACAGAATAAGGAATATTTTGTTTGACGTGGAAATGCAGTATCGTTACATGGAGTAATATGGTTATGCCCTTTAGTTCATAGCCCTTAGCCCCCGAAGTCTCGGGGCTGTTAGCTTTTAGCCATTGGCTATTGATAAGTGTGTCGATATTTCGGGATAACTCGCAACACGCAACACGTAACACGTAACAGCCAACGGCTAACAGCCAAGAGCCAAAAGCTAACAACTTTTTCACATCAAAATAAAAAATAACTGCGAAAATATTTGCAAAATTCATTTTTTTTGATATAACTTTGTAAAATAAGCAATGGTAAACAAATAAAAACCATTAAAATCATGAAGATATAACCCTTAAACAACTATAAAAATGAAACATAGTTATAAACCTTTTTTATTTGCAATTGCTTTGTTGTTAAGTATTTGTACTAGCACTAATGCCCAGCAATTTTCGTGGAAAAAATTTAGCTATGCTGCTACTTTCGAACCCAATATGCAAGTGCTACAAGCTTTTCAAAAAAAAGGAATTTTTTCGGACGGGTTTTTTGATTTTTATTCTATTGACCTTGCGAGATTAAATTTTAGAACCCATTTATTCAAACGTGCCTATCAGTTTCGTCGCGATATGGTTTCTAGCCCCAATGAGAATCATTTCACATTTCTTTCGGGTATAAGGTTATATTATCCGTTAAACGATAAGATCAGAATAAGTTCCGGTGCATTATACCTGAAAGAATATTATTATATTAATTACCATTCGTCCTACACTGTACACAGTGATCCTTTCCTTTATTTCGTTTATGAATATTTTTCGGATATTGTTCGTTTTCCTCTTGCTGTTGAATTTCGTGGCACCAAACCTCGCAAAGTTCGTTTACCGGTAGCCATAGGTTTGAACTTCGATTTTATGTTGAAAGATATAGTTTATTATTATAATATTAGAAGTGACAGAGGTGTTGAACGTAAATACCCTTTTAAATTTTATCGTATAGTACCCGAAATAATGTGGGGTCCCGAATTTAAAATAACTGACAATTTTTATTTCAAATTTATGTTCGGACATACCTATAGTTCGATATATCAGCGTAGTTTTCGCGAATTTATACCTTTAAACAGTAGCTTGTCTTTTAAAATGATATTACTATATAAACCCTTTCAACAATGAAACCTAAATATTTTTTAATAAGTCTTTTGTCAATTTTTGTTTTATTAAGTTCTTGCTACCAAGAACCTTACTATCATACCCAGGTTTTTTTGGTGAATAACAGTTCTGATACTATTTTTTGCAATTATAAAACAATGAAAAACAATTCAGATACACTATTACCCGATAGTTTCGAGCATAATAAAAAAATTCCTCCATCAAAGAGAGTTTCTTATAATTATTATTGTGCTGAACGAACATTTGGCTACATAGGAAGGAAGTCTGCTATGATAACTGTTTTTGATGATGAAGTAATACGAACTACCAGTTGGGATACAATAAAAAAATACGACTTAGTAGAAAAACGATATTTGCTCGACATAGATTTGCTCGAACAAAACGATTACGTACTAACATATCCGTAATAAGTCCCAACTTGTCTACATTTTTTGAAAAAACACTTCTAAATAGAGATGTTACGGTAAAAATGAGCTATAGATACAAGGAATATTAGTCGGAAGTCGGAAGACAGAAGTCAGAAGTTCCGAGTTATGAGTCGGGAGTATTGAGTTGAAAAACTCGTAACTCAGAACTCAGAACTCAGAACTAACTCTGCCAACGGCTAACAGCCAAGAGCCAATAGCCAATTACTTTTTCACATCAAAATAATAAATCGGTTCACCTTTGTAGTTAATAAAGGTCATTCTAACTACATTCTTTCCTACCGAAATAACCGAGAAACCTTCGTCAGATGAACAAAACTGTGTATCGGGACCTTTTATAGGTTTTCTGCCTTTTGAAGCCGAACCGTTTACAATATACTGAACACCTGTATTCGGTTTTGTAAGATGTTGAAACGTATGCGAGTGTCCGGCTGCATATATATCAACATTATGACGGCGTAAAATAGGGTCAAGTTTTTTTACAAGGTCTTTTTCGTCAACACGTTTCTTTTCCGATACATAAATCGGGTGATGACCCACAACAATTTTAAATTCGGCTTTCGACTGTGCCAACTCTTTTTCTAACCAACGAAGTTGAGCCGTGCTATCCTGTTTTTGAATATCAGGATATTTATCGCTTTCCTCGTGGTATTTGTTAATAAGTGGCGAAGTATCTAAAAAGAAAATATCTACCGACGAATAATCTCCGTCAGAATCTGCCTCAATATGCTTAACATAATATCTGGCAGGCATTTCCCAACGTCTTGAAACATTAGAATAGTCTAACACCGCCTGTGTATTGCCTCTGTACTCGTGATTGCCAAGTATAGGATACCAGCTAACTTGCAGATCGCCATGCGAATATATAAGCTCGTAATTGGTCATCCAAATTGGGTCGTTTATACTTTGTACACCATTATAATGATGTACATCGCCGGCTGCAACAACAAACTCAATATCTAACTCGTCTGCCATGTTTCCCATTACCTCGGCTACATCTTTCTGAAAATACGAGCCGTTGCGTCCTAAGTCGTTGGCAAGATAAAAATTGAATCCGTCATCAAATACTATTTTTGTAGTCGCACCCCTTTGGGCGAATATGGGACTTAAAAATAGTACCGCAAGAACTAATAAAATTATTTGTTTATTTTTCATACCTTTAAATTATCAGTGTTTTAAAAATTGAACTTAACACCAGCATCAAAGCGGAAGTTGTAATATTCAACCTGCATAGTGTATTCTTTGCTTCCTTGATAATAACGTAAAGGTTGGTTAAGAATATTGTTTACGTTGGCGAAAATATTCAAATATTTACCCAATTTATAGTTTGCGTTAAAATCTAAATAATTTACGCGGTCGTAGTATCTGTCTTTGTACGCTTCAGTTCCTAACTCGTCAATAAAGTCGGATGCAAGGTTATAAGATATACGTGCCGAGAATTTCTTGGTTTCAAATCCTAATGCTGCGTTGAAAGTATGTTTTGGTGTTCCCGGAAGACTCAACTCCTCGTTTTCACGTCCTTCGTAGTTGAAGTTCTTAACCGATGAGTGATTGAAAGTGTAGTTTGTATAAACATTGAAATAACGTAAAAATCCGGGTAAGAAATACAAGTTTTGTTGTACAGCGACTTCAAATCCTAACAAATCGGCATCGCCACCATTAATGGGTTGTGTAAAAGTTTTCCATAACCTATTTAAGTAATAATAGTCGGCATAACGTACATCAACAATAAAATCGGAAATATCTTTGTAAAATACACCTGCCGAAAGCAATCCGTTTCCGTTGGTATAGTATTCCAACATGAGGTCGAAGTTCATAGATCTGGTTGGTGACAATTCAGGGTTACCAATCGATATTTCTTCATCTCCGTATTTGATAGATTGTCTTGGTGCTAAGTCGGTGTATTTTGGTCTTGCCAAAGTATTCGACCAAGCTCCCTTAAGTTTTAAATTTTTAGTTATGTTCCATTTAGCAATTAAGTTGGGTAAAAAGTTGGTATAACTTTTATCTTCACCTACAATTGGAGTGATTATATCTTCATCTTCATCCCACATATTTGCTTCGTAGTTGGATAAGGTTCTTTCCATTCTCAATCCTAAAATTAAATCCAATTGTCTGAACAAACGTTGGTCGTAACGTACATAAGCAGCGGTAACAACTTCTTTTGCTTTAAAATTGGCAAGTTGTTCTTCAAGAATTTCTTCTTTCTCATAATCAGGATTACCTTCTAACGGAATATCTCCAAAATATTTTCTGTCGGGGAACAAACCTGCTTTATAATCGCCTGCAAGGAAATTAGAACGAGTTTGGTCTATAAGGTGGTCATATACAAGTTGATCAAAAGCGTCTTGGTCAACAGGTTCATATTCGTAGAAGTCAACGGTGTTGCTTTTGTTTTTCACTTTGTGAGATGCACCAAATGCAATTTCACTCTTGTTTTTCTTCGATGGATTTATGGGTAATTTGAAATCAACTTTACCGGAATAGTCTTCGTCGTAGGTATATTTGTCAGACTCGGTAAATTCGCGGAATTTGAATTGTGTGAAATCGTTTATATCTTTATTAAAGCCCGAAGCCATTGGTACACGTGGATTAGATAAATCGTTAGTAAACTCAACTCCGCTTAATCTGTAATTAATGTATCTCTCGTCGGGACGATATTCCGAAGCCCTTGAGTAATTAGTTTTCCATTTCATAGCCAAACGATTGAAGTGGTGTTCTCCTCTCAAAGTGTAGGTTTGCACCTCCTGATCTTCCAAACGTGTATATCTGGTAGGTTCAGTTCCGAATTTAACCTGACGCTCTATACGTGCGCTATATTCGTCTTCGCCTTCAGGTTTAATATTTCTGATTCTCATTCTGTATCTGTTTTCCCAATCGTAGCGTTTGTTGTACATGCCGCTCAACTCTATTTTGTGGTCGGGATTAAATACATAATCTAAAGCTAAAGAGTAGCTCTGACGTTGGCGATGAACAAAATACTGACGAATTTGATAATCGTCAACATAAAGTTTTCCGTCATCATCTTTGCTCCATTCAAACTCAACGTTATCTGAACCTAAAGGGTTATCTTGAAACGAAATAGAAGCAACAAAACCTAGTTTTTCTTTAAAAACACGATTTCCATAACCTAATCCGAAATTCCAAGTCGGTTTTTGTGAAATTGTGTTATATCCGCTTCCAACTAATGCAGTAATTCTTTGATTTGCAGGTTGGCTCTTAGTAACTAAGTTAACCGAACCACCAATAGCGTCAGCATCCATATCGGGTGTAACAACTTTGTTTACCTCAATAGCCTGAATCATATCTGCCGGTATAAGGTCTAACTGTACCGAACGAACTTTAGCCTCGGCTGAAGGAACACGTGTTCCGTCAATTGTAACCGAACTCAAATCAGGAGACGTACCTCTGATATGTCCGAAACGAGCCTCACCTTGATCGTATTGTACGCTAATTCCGGGAATACGTTTTATAGCATCACCTATATTGGAATCTGGGAAACGAGATACTTGATCGGCTGAAATAACATTGGTAATGTTAATATCGCTACGTTGTTGCGACATAGCTTTATTTTGCGCATTACTGGCTGTAACAACAAATTCCTGCATCAACAAACCTTCTGCAAGAACTATAGTACCGGTAGAAACCGTACGATTGTTTTCGATAACTATGGATGCCTTTTCGGGTGTAAATCCTACGTAGGAGATGTTTACCGTATAAGTACCATTGGGCAATCCTACAATACGGAAAAAACCATCGTGGTCGGAAATGGTTCCCATGCTTGTCCCTTCAATAGTAATTGTTGCTCCGGGCAGTACGTAACCCTTTTCGTCAACTACTCTACCGGTAACTGAACCAGGGCTTGCACTACTTGGATTTTCATCGGCAAAAGCCGAAAAAATCGACAAAATAAAGATTAATAATAGTGGTAATGTTAATTTTTTCATTGGTTTTGTTATTTTATTGTTAATATGTTACAAAAAAACCATTTTAATATTACACAACTGTTAAGGAAAAAATAAGTATTTGTTAAGGGGGTGAGTGGTGAATGGTGGTGGGTGATGGGTGAAGGGTGAGTGGTGGATGGTGAATAGTGAGTGGGTGGTGGGTGATGGGTGATGGGTGAAGGGTGAGTGGTGGATGGTGAGTGGTGAATGGTGGTCGGGAGTTAGGAGTTAGGAGTTTAGTTCCCGAAACTTCTGAACAACTCTCACTAACCACCAACCACTGACCACTGACCACCAACCACCAACCACTAACCACCCTGCGTAAAAAAAATGATACATTTTTTTTACGCAGTACGCAACCAAACAGCCAAAAACTTCCCCTTTACCAATACAGAAATTGCTGATAATATGATATAATAACAGAAAAACAGTACCTTTGATGAGTTAAATTAATATTCTGTGCAGTTTAAAGTAGAAAAGCAAGATTCTGTTGAAAAAGATATAGTTGAAGGTTGTTTGAAAAACGACCGACAGGCTCAGTATTCTTTGTACCAAAGATATTGTGATGCCATGTACACTATATGCTACAGAATTACAGGCAACTACGACGATGCTAACGAAGCTCTGCAAGAAGCATTTATACAGGTTTTTACCGACTTGCATCAGTTTAAATTTAACTCAACATTGGGAGCTTGGATTAAAACAATTGTTGTGCGAACTGCTATTAGAATTATAACTAAGGAGCGAAAGTTGGTCAATGCTGATATAGATGAAGTACACGACGATGATCATGTTGTTATTCCGTCAGCAATTGATGGCGAACTGTTAGAACAGGCGATACTTTCGCTACCCGACGGGTATAGAACAGTGTTTTTGCTTGTTGAAGTAGAAGGATACACTCACGAAGAAGTTGCAAAAATGTTGAATATAGCAGTGGGTACTTCAAAATCGCAGCTGTTTCGTGCAAAAAAATTGTTGCAGAAAAAAATTGGAACATTATTATTTAACTGAAATGAACGACAATAAACTTTTTCAAAATCTCCCAACGCACTCGCCTTCAAGTGATGTATGGAACGGTATTGAAAAAAAATTAGACCAAATTCAGTTGGATAAAACCATACAAGAAGCTAAGAAAAACTTGCCCGTACATTCGCCCGACCAATCGGTTTGGATAGCAATAAGTGCCAGATTGGCTCGCATCAGGTCGGTAAAAAGATTTAAAACCTATTCGGCAATATCATTGGCTGCAGCTTCAATCGCATTACTGATTATTGCTTTTTCGTGGTTAAACAATAATGTATCAACAATAAACGAGCCGGAAAATATAATTGTTCAAACTCAGCCAAAACCTGATATTATTGACAATAATGTAGGTCAAGAGCCGATAAAATCTACCGAAAAAAGCGAAACTATTTTACCTATAATCAGTCCAAAACAACAAAACATTTCACATAATATCGCATCTACTAATAATTTAGTTGATGAAACATTAAGTACTGATATTGCAACTTTCCTTGATTTAACTATACCCGAAAATGAACTTTTGAGCGATGTTTTAAATATTGAAAGTGAATTGTTGTCTTTGGCAAGCAATGCGCAAACCATTGATGCTCCACTATTTATAAGCAAGTACGACTACACAATTCCGCAATTATTCGAAGAATCGACAAAACATTACTACACTTTTGATGGTTTGGAGCACACAAATGCTAAGTCGAATAATTTTGCTTTAGCGGTAAATTATCTGCCCGAAAATGTTTACAACGGAATAAGCAATAGTATGTTCCACAATGTTGGTCTTACTGCAGGTTTTGAAAAAGAAAAGGTCAAATTTTTTGCCAACGTGGGCATGTCTTTTAATTCGGAAAAATACGAGATGGCTGTCAATTACGAAACTTATAAACCTATGTTGGGACATGTAACACCAGGCTCTGAAGATCCTGATACCCTTGGCTTTAGAGTTACTAATCACAATTCTAACATGTTCATCAATGCAAATTACAACTATTTTACAACAAGTTTTGGTGTTGGCAGAAAAGTTTTTAGCGTAGGCAATTTCTCAACGTGGATAAGTTCGGCAGCAGGCTTCGGACTTATGACTTCGCAATCTGATATTAATAAAATCGGTGAAACATCTTTCAAAAACATGCCGTATTTCAGACAAATAAATGAAACCGAAATTGAAGCGCCGAACTATAACAATTTTTACGTAGATATGCTGTTGGGACTCGACCTTAACTATAAAATTATCGACAAACTAAGTGTAACACTCACGCCCGTTGGCAGATGGTTTTTCAAACCTATTTTTATTGGCAAAGATAATCAACCCACCGACGAACTCACATTAGGCATTAAAACGGGTATTAGATACAATTTCTGATTTTACCATGCAAATTGGAAATATTAATTTAGGAAACAAGCCGGTTCTATTAGCGCCGCTTGAAGATATTAGCGACTCGGCGTTCAGACTAATATGCAAAAAACACGGTGCCGATATGGTCTTTACCGAATTCGTCGCTTCCGAAGCATTGATAAGGAATGTTCAAAAAACCATTGATAAAATGGTGTTCATTCCCGAAGAAAGACCTATAGGCATTCAACTGTTTGGGAATGATGTAAATACAATGGCTGAATCTGCTAAAATAATTGCACAATTCAAGCCTGATACTATTGATATTAATTTCGGATGTCCTGTAAAAAAAATCGCACTCAAAGGTTCGGGAGCAGCTTTGCTCAAAAATATACCTCTTATGGTTGACATAACAAAAGCTATTGTCGATGCTGTTAATATTCCGGTAACCGTAAAAACCCGATTAGGCTGGGATCAAACTGATAAGCCAATAGTTGAAATAGTACAACGCCTGCAAGATGTGGGTGTTGCTGCTGTTACAATTCACGCTAGAACTCGCTCGCAAATGTATTCGGGCTTAGCCGATTGGACACTGATAGGCGAAATAAAGAATATGCAAAGCATTAAAATTCCTATAATCGGCAACGGCGATGTTAATAGTGCCGAAGTCGCTAAGCTAATGTTCGACAGGTACGGAGTTGATGCAATTATGATTGGAAGAGCTGCAATAGGAAATCCGTGGATATTCAGTCAAGTTAAAGAGTACCTCAACAAAGGTATTATAACAGATGATGTTGATTTAAAAACTAGGATAGACACTTGTTTGCAACACCTGAAAATTGCAATTGATAACAAAGGCGAAACCAAAGCTATTATTGAAATGAGAAGACTTTACTCGGGATATTTTAGAAACGTTTACGACTTCAAAAAAATAAGATTAAAACTACTAACAGCTAAAAGCTACGCACAAGTACAAGATATTTTATTAAGTGCTGTTTCTTTGTAAAAATATTGCCTGCAAAGCTTTAAATAAACGGTTTAATTGGAAATAGCCGTTAGCTGTTAGCTGTTAGCCGTTAGCCGTTGGCTAAACCTAGCTAACAGCCAAGAGCCAAAAGCTAATGGCTAAAAGCCACGCACCTCAACTTCAAAGTTTTATCAGACGGTAATACCAAAAAATTCTACGTTTACCAACACTTACTACACTCTAAATATCTTCATCATTAAAAATATCTTCCTGTAGTCGTATTGACTCTTCGTGAATAATATTTATAAGCGATTTAATAAAAGCCGAATCGTAGCCCATGTTTTGTGCTATATCAAGTCGGTTTTTGAACATTTCGCGCCATCTCTCAATCTGCAATATGGTAATATTATTGTTTTTCTTATAAACGCCTATTTCTTTAATAATATTAAACCTTTTGTTTAAAATATCTAAAAGTTCAGCGTCAAGTTTGTCGATTTCTTGTCTTAGCAATTCCATCTTGTTGTCAGTTTTGTCCTCGCTAAAACCCTTACGATAAACAATTTTGCTGAGCATATCGGCTAATTGCTCCGGAGTTATTTGTTGTTGCGAATCGGTAAGGGCTTCGTCGGGATTGATGTGAGTTTCAACCATAAGTCCCGATAACTCAAGGTCGAATGCCTTTTGAGCAATTTGCAACAATACGCTCCTTTTGCCTCCAATATGGCTTGGGTCGTTGATAATAGGCAGATTTGGAAACTGTCGTTTTAGCTCTATAACAACTTCCCACATAGGTTGATTTCGGTACTCGGTATTTTTGTAATAAAAAAATCCTCGGTGAACTGCCACAATCTTAGTTATCCCGACATCATTAAGGCGCTCCATAGCACCTATCCATAAATTAACATCGGGATGCAAAGGATTTTTTACTAAGACGGGAATATCAGTCCCTTTAAGAGCATTGCAAATATCATTTACCAAAAACGGATTTACAACCGTTCTAGCTCCCAACCAAACAACATCAATACCGCTATTAAGCGCTTCTTCCACATGCTGAGCACAAGCAACTTCGACGGCAGTCAACAGCCCGGTTTCTTTTTTCACATCTTTAAGCCAAAGTAAAGCTTCGGAGCCAACACCTTCAAATCCCTTAGGGCGAGTGCGCGGCTTCCATACCCCCGAACGAAAAATTCTAACTTCGGGAATTTTTCGCAAAGCAATAGCCGTCTGCATTACCTGCTCGTAACTCTCGGCACTGCACGGACCACTCACTATTAAGGGCTTATCCGTACCCAACCACTCTTGTAATGTTGTAATTTCCACTTTATCTGTTTTTATCTTTTGCAAAGGTATAATTAATATTGTTTTTTATAGAAAATTTAAAAAAATCGACTGTATGTAAAATTTGTTTGTTTTGGTTGTGCAACTTTTCGTTAATTAGTTTCTTGTAATTAATTGTAATTTTATCTTAATAAAAACTTTTTGTTATGCCTTATAATGAAAATTTATTAAATTTGCCTTCATAATTAACAAATAAGATATAACACGTCGTCAATATTAAACAATCTCATAACCAATAATTACGTAATATTGTGGCGTGTTTTTCTTTTATAATTAATAAAACAAATTTACATGAGTATGAAATCAAAAAAATTACAACTAACAGAAGACTGGACGGCTAATTTATTGGGTTTTATTATCATTTTTATTGCCGTATTTATGCTTTCTCCTCATTTTGGAAACATGAGCATAAAATGGCCCACTTTTAAATGGGACAGTGCCGAAACACTTACCGGAAAAGTTTTGTCATTGAACAATTTGGGCAAAATAGGAATTTTGTTTATCGTGTTTTACATATTCACAGCCCTTGCAGGTATATTTACCAACAAACCTTTAAAAAACATGTTGAAAATTTATCCTGCAGTTTTCGTATTAACAATATTGGCTTGCATAATTTCGGGCAATCACTACATGGATACATGGGGATTAGAAACTGTTATCTTCTGTCTTCTCTTCGGGTTGATAATAAGCAACTTTTTCAAAATGCCACAATGGGTAAAAGACGGTCTGACCTCCGAATTGTTTGTTAAAATAGGGTTGGTTCTTTTGGGTGCCGGAATTTTATTCAAATCGATGATGGAAGCCGGAGTTTACGGCTTAGTACAAGCTATTGTGGTTATTTTGGTTGTATGGAATTTTTGTTTCTGGCTAAGTAAAAAAATGGGTGTTGACAGAGACCTTGGTGTAATGCTATCGAGTGCGGTTTCAATATGCGGTGTTTCGGCTGCTATTGCTACCTCCGGTGCTATCAAAGGCGATAAAGTTAAGCTGTCATACGTAATTTCGTTGGTACTTGTTGTGGCTGTGCCTATGATTATATTGCTGCCCTTAATAGCTCGATGGTTAGGCTTCTCGGAAGTATTGGCAGGAGCATGGTTTGGCGGAACTATCGATACCACCGGTGCTGTTGCCGCCAGTGGTGATTTCTATGGCGATATTGCCGAACAAGTTGCTATGATTGTTAAATCGTCGCAAAACGTACTGTTGGGTATCGCTGCTTTTGTTATCTCAATATATTGGTCTATTACAGGACAATCGGATCGCGAAGAAAAACCCACAGCAAGAGTTATTTGGGACAGATTCCCAAAATTTGTATTAGGATTTGTTGCCGCATCATTAATATTTTCGTTTATATTTTCCGGCGAAACAGTTGGCGCTACTAAAGGAGTCCTTAAATCGGCACAAAAATTATGGTTTGCATTGGCGTTTACATCTATAGGTTTGGAAACAAATTTCAAACAACTTATAAGCAAAACCAACCGCAAAGCAACTTACACCTTCTTGATAGCCCAATTATTTAACATTTTCGTTACCCTACTGGTAGCTTGGTTACTATTTGAAGTAATGGGCGGTGGAGATTCGTTTCTTGAATAATAATTGACTATAACTATAAATTTAAAAAGGCTGACCTTATACTTAAGTCAGCCTTTTTGGGTTTTGGGGGGGTATTATCGTATGGTTTGCTGCTTTGAGCAAGAGTTGAGGCAAGAGTTAGGGCAAGAGTTAGGGCAAGAGTTGAAAAATAATACAAGATATTCGAAAGTGCTTGAAAAGCTGAGCAACACTTTGCTTTAAATTTATTCAAACTCAAAACTCATTTCCCCACACAAACCCTCCAAAACCATTCTCAACAATTTTATAAATTTGCCCTTCAAATTTGTTGAAAAGAAATATGAAAGAAACAAAATTATATAAGCACGTTTTTTTTGATTTAGACCAAACCTTATGGGATTTTAAACGGATTTCGTTGGAAGTTAAAGAAGAATTGTTTTACAAATTCAACATCTCCATAATCAATAACGACATTGATTATCAGAGATTTAAGGAAAAATACGAAGAAATAAATGCAGGGTTGTGGGAGATGTACAGAAACGACGAAATAGATAAATACACGCTTAATTTCAGAAGATTTAACGACACAATTGCAGCTTTCAATATAGTTGACAAAGAGCTTGGTAAACAGATGGCAGATTATTTTGTACACGAAATCGGTAAAAAGACTTACTTTTTTGAAGGTGCCTTAGATTTGTTAGATTATTTGCAGAAAAAATACTCGCTACATGTTATAACCAACGGTTTTGAAGAAGTTATGCACGAAAGGTTTAAAAGAAACGATTTGTACAAACACTTTACAACCATAACTACTAGCGAAATGGCAAAGAGTATGAAACCTCATAAAGAAATATTCAGTTTCGCTCTATGTGCTGCCTCAGCCAATGCAAACGAAAGCATAATGATAGGCGACAATTACGACGTGGATATTATGGGAGCTCACAATGCAGGCATTGACACAATATGGGTCTACACGGAAGAAAATATTGCTGAAAATTGTGCAACCTATACGGTGAAAAATTTACTGGAAATAAAAACGATTTTATAAACTTATCTTGCAAGCACGTAGTAAGGACTCTTCACAACATTGCTTTGGTTGTGTGCCCTATCGGTAATAAAAATTTCAAAAGCAACCGTATCGCTGATAAGTACAGGCGTTATAAAGTACAATTCAAGCAACATAGTTATTTCGCCTTTTATGTTTTTATTGTCGCCTTCGGGTGTCAGATAAGGAAGTCGAGCATTTAAAGTAAAAGTAGAATCAGGTGGCAAAAGCTCTACATCGTTGCCATTCTTGAGCTGAAATAGTTTGATAAAAAAATCGTACGTCAAGTTATTTGTATCCGTTGATAAAAAACCCAAATCGCCGTCGCCATCGGTGTATGAAATGGTAACATAACCAAGCGAATCGGTATCGTTATGAGCTTTTACAACGGAAAAGCCAACAAATTCAATGTATGGAATCTCCGAATACTGAATTTTATTTACGCAAGAATTGAAAAATATTGCAACTATTCCTAAAAAAAAGACTACTTTTATTGAGTGTTTCATTTCATTAATTTTAAAACAAAGATAACAAAAGTACAAACATGGAAATACATTCGCTGAAAAACGAGATTTTTAAAATTAATTCCAATGAAGAATTTACAAATCTCGCATTGCAGATTTTTAAATATCAGTACGCAAACAATAATATTTACAAGATGTTTGTCGATAATTTAGGTGTGAATATTGACAGTATTTCCAACATTGAACAAATACCGTTTTTGCCTATTCAATTTTTTAAGACTCACAGAATAACCTGCGGCGATGCTCCCGAAGAAGCCGTTTTTATTAGTAGCGGAACCACTCAGCAACAGCGAAGCAAGCATTATATATTAGATTTAAACCTGTACGAAAAAAGTTTTACCAAAGGTTTTGAATATTTTTTCGGCAATATCTCCGATTACATCATATTCGGACTGCTACCTTCGTACTTGGAACAAGGTAATTCGTCTTTAGTTTACATGGTTGAAAAACTAATGATAAAAACCAAAACCAATTATGGCGGATTTTATCTAAACGATTTCGAGAAATTAAAATCTGATATTGAAAAAGTGCAAAATACTGATAAAAAGATAATGCTTTTCGGCGTTACTTACGCACTATTGGATATGGCTAATACTTGTCCTATAAAAATTAAAAACGCAATAATTGTAGAAACCGGCGGCATGAAAGGTCGTAAGGAAGAAATAGACAGAGAAGAGCTGCACAAGGTTTTAAAAAAGAGTTTTGGTGTTGATAATATTTACTCGGAGTACGGCATGACCGAATTGCTATCGCAGGCGTGGTCGTTGAAAGATGGTGTTTTCAAAACTCCTCCATGGATGAAAGTCTTACTAGCCGACACAAACGACCCACTCAACGTATCCACCGAAAACAAAAGAGGTGGAATTAACATAATTGATTTGGCAAATATAAACTCCTGCTCGTTTATAGCTACGCAAGATTTAGGCAAAATGCACCACTATAATTCTTTTGAAGTGTTAGGACGATTTGATAGCAGCGACGTTAGGGGATGTAGTCTTATGTACGTGTAATGGCGATTGGTAGTGGCTTGTCCCGAGAATTCGGGAGTGGTCGGTGAATGGTGATTGGGGTAGTTCTGAGTATTGAGTTGCGGGGTGCGGGTTACGGGTTGCGAGTTGCGGGTAAGTTTTGTCCCGAAGTTTCGGAAGAGTGTCTGCGATTTTGTTAAACTATTTTGCAATCAATAAACTTCGCTCTTTTCGTTTAGATTATCTTTCACGGTAAGGAAAAACAATAGCCAAAAATTTTAGTTTAAAAAGGACGGCATACATTTCTTCTGAATGGAGTTCGAAATAAATCCTTAGTGAGAACGGGGGCTTCGACGCCGCTCAGCCACCGCACCCGCTAACAATATTTTCGGTCGCTGAGTGCCGAAGGCGTATCGAAGCGCGAAAATATTGGAACTTCTAATTTCTGACTTTGGTTGCTGAGCTCGCCGAAGCACTAATTTCTAACTTTATTTGCCAACAGCTAATAGCCAATAACCTCACCTATACACCGAATACAACATCCTATTTAATCTAAAAACATAAAAATCATAAACATTTTTATTGCATCTGTATATCCTGATAGTATCGGGAATGCTGTATTGCTCAAATGCTATGCCCGTCATAGTTCCCAAAGGACGATAATCAATACTTGAAGTTAAATAATAAGCATCGGAACCTTTGTTTAAGATTGGCTTTTTGCTGTTAATCCACGCATATTCATGAATATCAATAGTATCGCCGTAGGCATAAACAACATGCTGTGGCGATTTTCTTTCGATATAATACTCGTAATTGGCTGCAGGAAACCACCTTGACGCCAATATAGGAGCATCTTTTTGCATCAGACCTTCATCTTCGTAATGCTTCGCTAACTTGATAAATTCATCGTTCAGGAAATCCCAACCGTACAATTCTAAAGAAAAATCATCGATGATGAGATTTTTGTTCTTGCTTATTTTTTCGATAGGAATAAACCCTGTTTTTATCTGTAAAGGAGCTACCAAAATAAAAGCTATAAAATATGAAGCAATAATTCCAATATACAACTTTGCACGTTTGCGTTTGCTTATATATTCAGCCAATAATAGCGACAACATCAGGTATCCTACTCCATTCCAATGCGGTAATGTTTGTTTATAAAGCGATGCAACAATAAAAACAAAAATAATCGGCAACGATAAATACAATATAAAACCTTGCGGTGTAGATTGCTTCTTGAACAAATGCTTGATATTCAAAACTATAATAAACAAAAGCGACACAAAAATAAACGGATTTGTGTATAATGCGTTTCCACCGACAAATTGAATGAAATACTGCCAATTTATTTCAGGACTACCAATAGCTACACGACTTTCGTGAAAAACAAAGCTTACAAAGTTGTTATTGATATTCCAAATAAGCGTTGGTAACAGCGACAACAAAATAATAAACTGTCCTATGTAAAAAGTTTTAGTTTTTAACCATTTGCGGCGGTATATTACGATGAAAGCTAAACTGCCTATCCATAAAAATGCGGCGGTATATTTCGACATCAAAGCCAAAGCCGTGAAAAAACAAGCCCACAAAAAGTTGTGTCGTACCCTGATTTTGTTGTCTTTGTGTATGAAAAACGCATTGACAAAGAAATAAAAAGCCAGTAACCAAAACGTCGTCAGCGGAGCATCGGGTAAAATGAAAATACCTGTAATTATAAATCCGTACAAATTGAACGTGTAAAGCAAAGCCGCAATAAAAGCGGACTTACTATCCCACAGTTTTAGAGCAATAAAGTAAATAAGCCAAGTGTTAAAAGTGCCTAAGACGACAGCCGCCAATCGTATAAACAACTCCGATGAAAACAATAAATTAAGAGTAAAAAGCTGAATAATCCAACCAACCATACCCGGATGGTCGAAATGGCTTAAGCTCGGAAACTTGGCATAAACATAATAATATGCCTCATCGTTGCCAAGCGGAAATGCACAAGCCAGCACAAGGCGTACTGCAAAAGAAATTATCAGAAGCCAACCCAAAGGCGTAATAACTCTTAATTTGCGCATTTATTATTATCTTAAATTTTATACTTTACGTTTGCGTCTGTTTACTCTTCGTGTTACCGTATAAGCGACTGCAAATATCGCAGCAGCAACAATTATTAACCTAACTATAAATGTTTTGGCATTATTGACGACCGCCTTCGGCATTGGCGGAATATCGCCATCGGATGAACGCATAATCGGATTGAAAAACAATTGTATTCCGTCGAAAAACTGTTCGGTTTTCAGATAAGCTACAAGTCTTACGTAAGTGTCGCTTGGTTTTACGACATAGTAAGCACTTTTGCCGCCTTCTACACGTTTGAGCAACCTACCGTTTTGTCCAAAAAAATCGTATCTGGAAACATTTTTTGTCATCTCAACACAAAACGTATCATTTACAAGAGTAATCTTTGAAGGCATGCTCATACTGTCAAGTCTGGCTTTTCTAATTTCCCACGATTCCACATCGTGATTTTTGACCCAAACTCCTATGTTATTCCCTTCGGACAAGGATTTAAACACATCTTCTCTTTTATTACTTTCGGTATTTACAAGATTAAACCTTGAAGCCACCCCGTAGCAATTATAAACATCGTGCATGTCGTCGTTTGCCAACAACAAAGCCGGTCTGCCTGCCGACAAAGCACTATCCCAGTGCGATATTGAATTTTCGTAACCGTTAAGCACTTCAATAAAATCGTAACTTGTCAGATAAGAAAAATCTTTTGGTCTATAACCGTGGAAAAAAGCCGGATGATTGACACAAAGCAAATCACAGTGTTTTTTCAGCAAATCTATCATATATTGTTTCTGGCTAAGCGTTTGATACAGTGGCAAATCGAACCAAACCACTTTTTTTGCTCCCAAATTCAAATGATGATTTTTAAATATGCTGTAACCGTGTTCGTAATTGGGTATGTAGCTTTCTTCGTCGGATTTGTATTCATTAATGGTTTGATAATTACTTATGGAAAGCGAAGAAAAACCCATGTACTCGTAGCGTTCAAAAATTGCTTCATCTGTGTTTTTAGAACCGTTTGTAAAACCTCCCCATGCATTTGAATGCATGTGGAAATTACCTCTGATTGTATTTTCGGCTTTAAAGTTTTTGTACGGATTGTATAAAAAATTGCCTTCAAATTTATTTTTATCCGGAAAATCGTAACGCGGAACAAATAAATGCACAAGTGCGGCAACTACAACCAAAAATAATATAAATAACAGTACAGATTTAATTACAATCCATAAGGGTTTAAAAATGTATTTAACAATAAACCTATTCATTAATTACGACTTTGCATTCGGTTACTTGCAGGATTTCTCTAGTGTTTAAGTCGGAAATAAATGCGACAACCGTACAGTTTTCGGGTACGGGAGTGTTTATTGTATTAATTCTCTTCACATGAACAGGAAAAGTCTTAATAATCGGGTCTGTTGAAGTTTCTTCAGCGCTAAGAATTGGTGTTCCCCAGGTGCCATTAACGGCTCCAACCAAAACATGATTATGTTCGTAATCTTCAATTGTAGGCGTGCTTCCAACATTCGGATCGTTATTATGTTGCGGAGCAATAATCTTATCTTGAATTATAACTACGTTAAGATTTAAAGCCCTGCCTGAAATAGGCGTTAAAAAAGTTGTTTTTGTATGAATACAAAGATTATCCAATTCAGCATCGTAATCATTAATAATTTGCAGTTCTACTTCGGGAGTTGCATTTTTTGCTTCTCTAATACCGTTATTCCAAGCCGATGGCTGATAGACATGCGCTCCTTCTAAGTATTTCAATCTGTTTATCATTCCATTGGGATTTCCGTTTAGTCCGACTTTAAAATAGTCGTCCCACTCGGTTCCGCAAGTCGTTCTGAAATCATATCCGCCGGCAGGATTTGCAAAGAAACCTGCATGAACGGCTACAACAACCAAAGTATCTTTGTACCTCGCCTTCAAATCGCTTGCTATTAGTGCTGCCTTAGGACAGTTTACGCAAAGGTGTCCGGTATAATCTTCCAACAAAACTCGTTTGTACGGCGACTGAACAGTCGGAAACTCAGGAGTAACACAATTGAACGAAGTATCTATTTCTTGCTTTTCAACGTAAGGCGAATCTATCACATCACAACTGCTAAAAGCATAAGACAAACCGATTATAATTGCTACTATGTATAATATATTTCTTTTCATGATATTGTTTTTAAACGATTAAAAATTAGTGGTTAAAGATACGGTTAATCCGTTTGAAGCCGGCATTTCGCGACATACTCCGCCTACACAAACAACGCCTTTGCGCTGACGTCCGTACGAAATTTGAATGCGGTTTGCTCCATTGTTATACGCCATAGCTACCAAAGGATAGTGTAGTCGTTGGTCGGGATTTGGGTTTCCAAAATTATACATATTGGCAACGCTGAAAAACCACTTCGGAGCTACAGAATACTCAACAAGAGCATAAGCCCAATCGCCTTCTTCCTGCTCTGTGAACATTGCCTGTGCTTCAAATCTGATTGATTGCTTGGTAGTAATTCTGTAAGAGTTATCGGCAATAAATATGTGAGCTTTCATGTAGTCGCCATGACCTTGAACAACAAAGTTGTCGATGCCTTGATACATGTAAGTAAAAATTAATTTATACGATTTGGTAAACCTATGACCAATTTCCAAAATCAAGTCTTTGTAGTAGTTATCTTTGCCGGGTTTAAAAAACGATGAGGTGTAACCAAGTGTTCCGTTAGTGGTTTCAAAAATTTCTTCACCCGGTACAGGAGTTTTCTCAATTCCGTTTACTATCGAACCCGACAATGACAAGTCAACACCGTATTTGCCACCCAAAAGAGTGTTACGCTTGATTTTGTAATTAATTTGAGCTTGCAAACCCATTTCATTGTTAGGCAAAGTTGCGTACGGATATAGCGAAGCCAAAGAATAAGTCTGTTGCTTAGTTATCGATGGCAAGTAGTTTATATCAAGAGCTTTGTCGGCTCCCGTACGTCTCGATTTAAAAGTCATATTATCCAAGCGTTTTGCTTGTATAAAAGCTCCAAAACCTCTTTGGTTGTACGATAAGCTAACAAGCATTGCTTCGCCTGGTTTGTAAATATAGCCGTTTTTGTCGTTAGGATCGTTGACTTTTCTGACGTACTCGCCGGTTAGACTGAAGTTTTTATAAATCATATTTATTCTACCTGCGCCAGCACCAACATTTAAAGGCAATATCAGCAACTCGTTGGGGTGATTTGAATCTTTATATTTGTTGTATATCTGTTCGTTATCTTCGTATTTGCTGACAAAGCTACCGCCTAAGTTTATTTTCAACGGCGAGTTTTCAAATGATGGAATAAGATCGTTTAAAAATACGTCAGCATCAATACCTCTAACGATGCCGGGTCCTTTTTCCCAATAATATCTTTGCGTTCCGTAAATAGCTTTAAGGTCGATGCTTTTGTGCGGTCTGAATTTAACTCTTAATCCGTACAACGAATTATCCAAACCCAAATTATGCTCTTCGTACGTTCTGAAAATCATACCGCTACCAAATTGCTCGTAGATATTTCCTGCTGTAATCTGGAATTGTCCTGTTTTGTAATCGACGTGCCAGTATGGGATACCGCTACCTTTATATTTGATGTCGTATCCGTTTATTGGATTCAAATAAGTTTCAAAACGCATTCCGGCATTGAAATTTCCCGAAGTGTAAATGATGTTAGTCCAACTGTTCATCAACATTTTTTCGCTAACAGGTTTTGCTCCAATAAGCGAGTCGGGTCTGTAATACTGAGCATCCATCTGAAAATTACCATTAATACGACCTCCCAAAATTTCGTTTTGAGAAAAAACAGTCATCGGCAAAGCGGCAATAAGCAAAATTGCAACTAAAATATGTTTGTGTGTTTTCAAAATAATAAGTTTTAGTTTTTCTTAATATAACGCAACAAATCTACACTTTTTTTAATAACTAATCGTCAAGTTAATAATAAGTTGTTTGTTTTTTGCGACCTCGGAGGGATTCAAACCCCCGACCTTCAGAACCGGAATCTGACGTTCTATTCAGCTGAACTACGAGGTCTTATTTATATATAATCACAAAAATACTATTTTTGCTGAAAATATATTTATGAGTACAATTTTTATCGAAGGCATGCAGTTTTTGGCTTACCATGGCTGCTACAAAGAAGAGAAAATTATTGGTAATTATTTTGAAGTAAATGTCAGCATAGATTACGATACATCGGCTGTTGAAAACAGCGATGACTTAGAAAACACGATTAATTACCAAAGTGTTTACAAATTGGTTAAAGCCGAAATGGAAATTGCTTCCAAAACCATTGAACACGTTGGTTACAGAATTTTAAACTCAATTTACAAAGAGTTTCCGGCTGTAAAAAACGTGAAAGTTAAAGTCAGCAAACTCAATCCAATGCTACTCTCGGGCGGAGTTGTCGAT
>JAQVEX010000023.1 GCA_028697555.1 Lentimicrobiaceae bacterium
TAGTAATCTACAACGTATTGGGTGCTAAAGTGGTTGAAAAATCAGTGAAAGGTATGAACGAATTTACAGTGAACACAAGCAAATTTGCTCCTGGTGCGTACAGCATCAAGTTCATTGCTAAAGACGGAAATACATTTACTCGTAAGTTTGTAGTTACCAAGTAATCCTTAATTGGAGATTCTAAACAAAAAAAAGCCCCGCACATGCGGGGCTTTTTTTGTGGTTGGTGGTCGGTGGTGAGTGATGAGTGGTGCAAGTTTCAGGGCAAAAAGCGAAGAGCTAAAGGCTAAAGGCTAACAGCCAACAGCCCCGAGACTTCGGGGGCTAAAGGCTAATAGCCGATTATAAATTTCATAATTTTCATCGTCGAAGCAAACGAAGATAACTTTTTGTACACTCTTATATTCGAAATTTTTTATGGCATTTATTGCTATCTCGGCGGCTTGCTGTTTTGGAAATCGGTAAACACCGGTACTAATATTGGGGAAAGCAATTGTTTTTAATTGATATTTTTCTGCCAACACTAGTGAATTGATATAACAATTGCTAAGAAGTCGGTTTTGCGTATCGTCGTCATAATGCTGATAAATAGGTCCGACTGTATGAATAACAAATCTTGCAGGTAAATTATATCCTTTGGTTATCTTAGCTTCTCCGGTTTGGCAACCGTTTAAAGTTCGACATTCTTCTACAAGTTGTCTGCCTGCTGCTCTGTGAATAGCACCATCAACACCTCCGCCTCCTAAAAGGGTACTGTTTGCAGCATTAACTATAGCATCAACAGATAATTGAGTGATGTCGCCTTTTATTAATTCTATTTTTATCAATTTTTTAATAATAATACGGTTTGAAAACAATTCCCAATGTTATTGGATATATGTCAAGTCCTTTATTTTCTTGGAAAGAAGGCACTATTTGATACGCAGCTTTAAGTCCTATTCCCTTGTATCCCAAAATAACAAAAGGTCCGTAACGCATTTTATTTGTATGTTCGAGATTCAGATTTTTGTATTTTATGTTTCGACTTAAATCTTCTAAGGATTTGCCTTTGTATTTATATTGCGATTGAATATTCCATCCGATTGAGAAACCGGCTGTTGCATGGAAATCTTTTTTAATTTTAAAATTAAATCCTAAAGGAATATCCACGTAGGTAAACGATAGCTTGCTTTTTCTGACATTGGTTTCAACATCGCCTATTTTTTCAGGAATATTGTACATGTATGGCTCTTTTTCAGAATTGTAGCCAAAACCGGCATTTTTCAGAAAAAGATTGTGAGAAGAAATTGAGCCTCCTAAGAAAAAGGCAATAGAGCCGCTTTTGGTCATTTTAAAATGATAGTGGGTAAATACTTCAAATCCTTGATTAATTGCTCTATTTTTGACAGAATCGGGCATTTTAGCCCAAATATCGTTGTGTATGGTTATACCGGTTGTGAGACGTTCGGATATTTCCTTAACATTGAACATTTGTGCGTAAGTAATAGAAGTAGCAAATAACAATGTAAACAATATGGCTATTATTTTTTTCATATTCAGGCGTTTATAAATTAAACTCGGATAAAATTTTTATTGTTCGTTTATAAAAGACAAAGGTAAAAAAATTGCGTTAATACGTATAAATAAAATTTGTTAAGAATGGTGGTTGGTGATGGGTGGTCGGTGGTTAGTGTTACGGGTTGCGGGTTAGTTATGTCCCGAAATTTCGAAACGAAACTAAAAATCTCCTTTCACTCCCGAATTCTCGAGACAAGTAATCACAATTCACCAACCACTAATCACCATTCACTATTCACCAAAAAACTACTTTTGTTTGGCTTTGAGTTCTTCTAAGACTTGTTTTTCCTTTTCCAATAAAGTGTTTTGATTTTCTTGTTTTTTTACATTTTCCTCTAATTCGTCTTGCATTTTCTTTATTCTTGACTTAAGATTTTCGCCTTCTGAATAAAGCGATTTCAAATCTCGATCAACTTTATCAACAACCCTTTGCTGAGCATCAATTTGATTTCTCAAATCCTGAGCTTCAAAATGAGTAACTAACGAAGCCATCATTTCTTTAACTTTTTCCATAGTTTCAGGTCTGGACTTAGAATCGATAAAATTGTCATATCCTTTGCTAATAAGCAAATGCACTGTACTTGTCTGACTTCTTTTATTTTTTGATGAAACTCTGTAGTATAAGTCTATTCTTTCATCAGCAATTTGTTGAAATACAACTCCTTCAAACCTTTGGAAACCTTTAAATCTGCGACTTTTTCCTAAGTTTGCATTTTTAAAATAATCTTCCAAAACGCTTTCTACAACATCTTTAGAATAGTTGAATTCGGCTATAACTGCCGGCTGATTAGTTTTATTAATTTGAACTGTGCCTTCGCTAACTTGCGATTTTGCGCTTAAAAAGAAAACCAATAATAATGGTAATAACAATAATTTCTTCATGTTTGTAAAAATTTTTAATAACTCAATGAAATTATCAATAATTGTGCCATAATAAATTACAGCCGCTATATGTCGTCTTCAATTAATGTCTTGTTGTTGTATTGATTCATTGTTATTTTGGCTCCGGAAAGTACAAAACTTTTAATTACCTGCACGGCTAACTGTGTTTGCTTTAAAATAACGGGGATTTCCGATTTTTCCCAACGGCTAAGCACATACTGGACTTGAAATCCGCGTGCGTAATTTTTGCCTATACCAAATCTTAGTCGGCTCCATTCGGTAGTTTCAAGCGTTTCTATAATATGATTGAGTCCGTTGTGGCTACCCCCGCTACCCTTGGTTCTGAGCCTGATAACACCAACATCTAGGTCGACGTCATCGGTAATAACGAGTATGTTTTCAATAGGAATATTTTCGTTTTGCATCCAATATTTGACAGCCTTGCCACTTAAATTCATGTAGGTAGTTGGCTTGATTATTTTGAGTAGCTTGTTTTTTAACTTGGCATCGGCGACGTAAGCATGCCTGCCTACGGAAAATTTTACGTCAAGCTCGGCGGCAAGCGCATCGGCTATAAGAAAACCTATATTATGTCGTGTATCGACATATTCGTCGCCAACATTACCTAATCCCACTATCAAAAATTTATTCATGCTATTTTTTATTATTTATAGTAAAATTGTCCCAATCGGCTCCGACGTTAAAATTTTTTCTAAAGCTGTCAAGCTGTTTGTAATCTAAGTAAGAGATGATTATATCTTCTTTTTCTGATGTAATTTCGTGCATATAATTACCTTTAAAATCGATAACAGCCGAATTGCCCGAGTAATACAATTGGTTGCCGTCGGTTCCAACTCGGTTGACTCCAATGGCGTAGGCAAGATTTTCGATAGCACGAGCCTGTAGCAGCTTACGGAACGCGTGGGCACGTGTATGGGGCCAACTTGCAACGTAAATTAAAACATCGTACTCGTATATATTGTCTTTGTACGTATTCTTTGACCATACCGGAAATCTAAGGTCGTAGCATATAAGCGGACAAATTTTCCATCCCAAAATATCTTCAATAAGTTTTTCTTTGCCCGAAGTCATGTATTTGTCTTCGTTGGAAACGGAAAACAAATGTTTTTTTAGATATAAAGAATACAGTCCGTTGGGTTTCATCCAAACAAGAGTATTGTAATAGTTGCTGTTTTGTTGAAGTATTATACTACCGGTAACAACTGCAAGGGTTTTTCCAGCTATATCTGCCATCCATTCAAAAGTATAACCGTCTTTGGTTTCGGCAATATCATGCGGTTTTGTGCAAAATCCGGTATTAAACATTTCGGGTAAGACAATTAAATCAGTAGGCTTATCGATGCTAGCTATTATTTTACCGTATCTGTTGAGATTGGTTTTAATATCTTTCCAAGCTATGTCGGTTTGCAAAACTGCTATGTTCAGGTTTGGGATATTCATTGTTTTAGTTTAGTTCAAATTTTTGAAAAGGTTCGGGTATAACAATGTTTTTAAAGCCTTGACTTTGCAAGTATTTTTTGTAATGCAATTGAGCATCGTAGTCGCCATGAACTAAAAACACTTTTTTTAATTGATTTTTATCTTGGCAAGAAATAAAATCAGCCATTTCTTCGTAATCGCCGTGTCCGGAGAAAGATTCTATGCGTTTGATGTCGGCTTTAATAGTGTGCATCTGACCGAAAATAGATACTTCTTTTATTCCGCTTTGAATTCTGGCTCCAAGAGTGGTTGGGGCGCAGTATCCGACAATTAAAATTGTGTTTTTAGGATTTTCAATATTGTTAGCAACGTGATGCTTAATTCTACCTGCTTCCATCATGCCCGATGCCGAAATAATAACGCAGGGCTTGTTGCTGATATTGAGTTTTTTTGAATCTTCGACGTTTTTTATATAAAAAAGCGAGTTAAATCCGAATGGGTCGTCGTCGTATAGCATAACTTCTGCAACATCGTCGTTTAACGAATGTGTGTGCATTCGGAAAATATCGGTAGCATTGACAGCCAAGGGACTATCGACATAGATATTTACTTTAGGCAATTTGCCTTCATTAAAAAACGTGTTGAGCGAATAAACAATTTCTTGGGTTCTGCCTATGGCAAAAGAAGGTATTATCAGCTTCCCTTTTTTGTTTATACAAGTGTCTAACATAATGTCTAACAATTCTTGGTCTGCGTCGTCCTGACTTGGATGTAGTCTGTCGCCATAAGTGCTTTCGGTTATCAGATAGTCGCATTGCGGGAAAGGTATAGGCGATTTTAAAATACGTGAACTCGGGCGACCGATATCGCCGGTATAAGCTATACGTGTGGTTTTGCCGTCTTCGGTAACGTAAAGCGTTACTACACAGCTACCCAACATGTGTCCGGTGTTGGTAAACATTACCTTTAAGTTCTCATCGATGGTAAATTTTCTGTTCTCAGGCACGCTGATAAACAATTCCATACATCTTTTTGCGTCTTCTCTTGTATAAATAGGCTTAATTGGTGTAATTCCTTTAGCCAAACGGCGTTTATTGAAAATTCTGACATCGGCTTCCTGAATATAACCGCTATCGGTAAGCATAATTGAACACAAGTCGCGGGTAGCATCAGTACAAATAACCGAGCCCCTGAAACCTAAGTTGTAAAGATAGGGTATTAAACCCGAATGATCGATGTGAGCGTGTGTAAGCAGAATATGGTCTAATTTTTCCGGATCGAAACCTAAATTGCGGTTCATGGCGTCGGTATCAAGTCCTTTACCCTGAAACATACCGCAGTCCAACAGTATTTTTTTCCCTTTTTTAGTTCTTATCAGATGCTTGCTTCCGGTAACTTCTCTTGCTGCACCTATAAATTCGATATTCATAATTGCATTGTTTTGTCGAACATATAATCTGTAAAGATAAAAAATTGCTAAAAAACGATAGTATAGTAGAAAAAGTTTTTTGAATATTGGCAATTGCCAGTAGCTGTTTACTAACGCAAATTCATTACCTTTGCGCCCTAAATCTTAACAAATAGACAAAAGCTATGATAAAAATATACCACAATCCACGTTGCCGTAAATCACGTGCAGGCGTTGAATATTTAAACGACAACAACAAAGACTTTGAAACCGTTGAGTACTTAAAACAAACATTAACTATTGACGAACTAAGCAAGTTGCTGAAAAAACTTAATGTACCTGTTTTAGATTTAGTAAGAAAGCAAGAATCGTACTACAAAAGCGATTTAAAAGGTAAAACTTTTACCGAACGACAATGGTTAGAAATCTTGGCAAAAAATCCAAAACTGATTAGACGACCTATAATTGAAACAGAAAAAAAGGCTATCATTGCCGAGGATTTAAGCGTTCTAGACAGTTTTTTTAATTAAATTATAAATAAATTTTAAAAAAACTTTTTTTTACTGTAAAATTATTATCTTTGCAAATTGTATGACACATATTATTAACAATTAAAACTGTACCAAAAATGAGAAATTTGTCAATTATTAGTTTAATTACTGTTTTAGTAGTTGCGTTTTCGTTATCTTTCACTTCTTGCGGAAACAAAGCTCCAAAAGCTGACGCTGTAGAACAAGCTGCAGATTCAACTTTAAATGAAGCTGCTATCATCAACTTAGATGATTACACTTTTGAACAAAAAGATGATCTAGTTGTAGCATTTGAAGGAAAAGTTGCTGAAATGCAAGCAGAAATCGATCGTTTAACTCAGGAATCGGTTGAAGCTACAGAAGATGTTAAATTAGCAAAACAAGTAGAGATTGATGCTTTAGTAGCAAAAATTGAAATCGTTAAAGCTAACATCGAAAACATTAAAAACGCTACCGCTGAAACTTACGGAAACGTAATTGAAGGAATTAAAGCAACTTGCCAACAATAAGCAAACGCTTTTAATCATTCTAATAAAAAGGCTATCGTGCTATTAAGACGGTAGCCTTTTTAGTTTTTGATTTTGGCTATTAGCCATTAGCTATTAGTCCCGAAACTTCGGGACTGAACATAGCCAAGGGCTAAAAGCCAAAAGCTAAGAGCTAACTGAAAACATTATTAAAAACGTTGTTGTTGTAGCCTTTAATTAGCAAATAACGTTGCATTTTTCCGCTCGATGTTTTGGGAAATTGATTTGAGCGTATTATAACAAGTTTATCTATTTTAATTCCAATATACGCATTAAAGACTTTGCGTGTCATGGCGAGCCATTCATCTGCATCAGAGACTTTAATTCCGGATGCGAAAATTATTACTTCTTCGGTATTGCCCGAATAATCGTTGTTGCCAACAATAGCAACTTTTCCGAGTGTATAATTACACATTTCAACGGCAATGTCTTCCAAATCGTTTGAAAAGTATTTTTTTCCGTTCAAAAACAGTATGTCTTTTTTCCTTCCGCAAATAAACAGATGCCCTTTGTAAATAAATCCTAAGTCGCCTGTATTAAGCCAATCGCCTTGAAATGTTTGTTTATCATCGATTTTGTAATAGCCAACTGACACTGCATCACCTTTAACCATAATGTTTCCGACGAGAGCTTCGGCTAATTCATTGGAGTTGTCATCAGTAATTTTAACTTCTACGTTATTTAACGGAACTCCCACCGATGTCAACTTACGGTGTGGCTGATTTTTATGAATTTCTGTATTGTATTCAACTGCTATACCTTCGCTATCCAATGCGTCGGATAGAAACGAAACTATAAGGCTTTCGGTAAGAAGTGGTGTAAATGTAACCGCCAATGTTGCTTCGGCTAAGCCGTAAACAGGCATCATAGCATTTTTGTGAAATTTGTATTTGTGCAAAGTATCGATAAAATTATTCATAATTTCTACCGAAATAGGCTCAGCACCGTTGAGTAAAGCACGCATGTTCGACAAATCCCAATCATGAAGCTCATTGTTTCTGTTTACAAATCTGACAAGTAAATTAAGTCCGAAATTAGGCGAACCGCTGATATCCGCCTTATATTTACTCATAGTGTCTATCCATAGCTTGGGGTTTTTAATAAAGTCGACAGTTTCTATATTAACAACCGTTGCACCTATCAATATTGTAGAAATAAACAAGCCTACTAATCCCATATCGTGGTACAGTGGCATCCAACTTAAAACGTAATCGGTGTCATCAACTTTAAGAGCACTTGTAATGTCTTTGTAGTTGGTAATTACATTTTTATGCGTAAGTAAAATTCCTTTGGGGTCGCCGGTGCTACCGCTAGAAAACTGAATATAAGCTACATCGTTTTCAGTTGAATCGTTATTAATTGTTGCATTTGTCGGTTTTGCAGACAAATTACCATCCAAAATTATTTTATCTGCCGAAATTCCAACACTTTGCAATCTATCGTTATTGCAAATTAAAAAAGGTTGATTTAGTGTGTTGTAGACGCTAAGTACTTTTTGAGTTGCAAGGTCGTTTTGGTCGATTATAATCGGAGCCTGAACGATAGTGGGAACAACTCCCAACACTATGCAGCCCCAAAAAGCGTTGACTATGTTTTTATTCCCTTCGGTGCAGATAATTACAGTATCCGATTTTTTTAGTCCGATTTGTTGTAAATTCGCTGCAACATAATATGCATCGGCTTTAAGTTGTGTGTACAACTGTTTGTCGGCACTACCATCGTCTTTAACGTAAATAATCGATTTTTCCGGATATTTATCCATTATGTAATCGAAATATTTATTTAAAGTACGTGGTTTCATTTTAATTTTTGTGCAAATTTACTTGTTTTGCGTTAAGAACAAAATTGGGGACTGTGATTTTTAGCCCCGAAGTCTTGGGGCTATTGGCTGTTGGCTGTTAGCCGTTGGCTGACTTCTGCCAATAGCCAACAGCTAAAGGCTAAAAGCCAAACGCTCAACCTCGTTGGTAAGTAAAACGAAGTCATCAACACTGAGTTGTTCTGCTCGTTTTTGTGCAAAAGAGCCTTTGTAGGTGCATAAAGGTTTTAGAGCGTTGTGTAGCATTTTTCTTCTTTGATTGAACCCTATTTTTACAACTTGTACAAACAGTTTTACATTGCAAGGCAGCTCCAACACATTGTTTCTCGTCATTTTAATAACAGCCGACTGCACATTTGGTGGGGGATCGAATGCAGTATTGCTGACCTTAAACAAATATTCCATATCGTAAAAGGCTTGCAACAATACACTAAGTATTCCGTATTGTTTGTTTCCGTGTTTTGATACTATGCGCTGGGCAACTTCGTGCTGGAACATCCCGACAAGTTCATCGACCTGATTACGATTATCGAAGACTTTGAACAAAATTTGTGTTGATATATTGTATGGAAAATTGCCTACAACGCTACATTTGCCTTTGAATGATTCTTCAAGATTTAATTTCAGAAAATCGGCATTAATAACATTAAGTTCGGGTAAATTATTCTTCAAATATTCTACCGATTCATCATCGATTTCAACAGCTACGTAATTTTTGAAGGGTTGTTTTAAAATGTATTGCGAAAGCATTCCCATACCCGGTCCAACTTCTATAATATTATCTATATCGTATGATATAGCATCGGCTGTGCTGATTGCAATTTTATGGTCGGTTAAAAAATGCTGACCTAAATATTTTTTAGCTTTTACCTTCACGTTTATGTATTGTTGTTTTGCTGAATTTTTTCCGAGAGCAATCTGATTTTCTTTCTAGCTTCTACTGCGTAAATACTGTCGGAAAATTGAGTTACAAGTTGTTTGTATAGCTCAACTGCTTTGGTGTAATCATTGAATTTGTTTTCATAAAGTTTTGCCAAAGTAAAAAGAGCATTATCTGCCAACAAATCGAAATAATATTGGTCAACTATGGTTTGATACAGCTTTGCAGCAGTATCGTAGTTATTCATTTTCAGATATATATTCGCACTTAAAAATAAGGCATCGTCAACTATAGGGTGTCCGGGAAATGTATTTATCAGTTTGTTCAAAATGTTAAGACTTTCGGTATCGTTGCCTTGATAGTGTTTTAGGTCGGCTTGTGCAAACCTTAATAAAGGCAGATATAAGCTGTCTTCGGCAACATTATCGACTATGCTCATGTACAGTTCCATGGCATCGTTGGCTATAAGTTTTGACGTAGCGCCCCGCAAAACATTTAACTGAGCTTTTGCCCATTCAAATTCGCCGATATAATACGATAGTTTAGCGTTTTTAAACTTAGCTTCGTGTCCTATAGGCTCGTTTTTAAATTGCTTTTCAACTTGTAAGTACAGTAGCGTTGCCTCCCATTGTTCGCCTATAAACAAATAAATATCAGCAAGTTGAAGTTTCGCTTCGGCAACGGAAATCATATCTACCTGCGGAATTTCAATAGCCGTATGAAGCATTTCTATTGCCTCATCGAATTTATTGAAATAAAAAGCATCTATATTTGCAATATGCATCATTGCTTCAAAAGTGTAGCTGTTCTGCCCGTAAGTATCTATGATGTCGTTTAACTCTGTCCTAACCTTATTTATTTTTTTAATATCGTTGTCGAAACTATCTTCGTATTTGAGTAATCCTGCGTAAGCCGAAAGTGTTTTAGATTTAATTGTAAGGCTCTGACTTTCATCTTTTTTTATAAGATACTTAAAAGCTTCTATTGCATTATCGAAGGACTTGTTATTTAAACATAATTCAGCAAATTCCATAACTCTTTCGCCGTCTTCGTTGTATCGCTTGTCAATAGCAATAGCCTGCATAAGAGCTAAATCGAAATCTTTTTGCTGAATAGAAAACCATAATAAAAGGTCGTTATAAATAATTTCGTCGGGATTTTTTTGAGCTCTTTTTAACAAAGTACTCCTCAGCATCTTGTTTTTTTCGCCTGTAAGGTCATCGGTAAGCCAATATTGCAAACGGTTTTTAACGGTATTAAGACTATGAGTACTTTCTTTCGCCAAAATAATGTACTCGTCAATCATATCTTCCCAACGGTTTACAACTTGGTACATAATACCCAAATCTAAGGCAAACTCGGTAGGTTCTTTTAAAATTTTTCTGCCTTGCTCATACGTTTTTATAGAATAATCGAACAATTGCTTAGAAGAAAAAGCTCCAGCCAATCCTCTAATCTGATTTTTGTTGTTTTCGATATCGGCTATTAGTTTGTCGAACTCTTTATAAGCCTTATCTTCTTTACCGGTTTGTAACAAAACATAACCATTATCGACTTTAGCGTTATAATCGTTGGCGAAGAATTTGATTTGCTTTTTGGCTAATTTCAAAATTTCATCGTACTGCTTAGTTTGGTACATTGACGCAACCAAATAAGAATAATAAAACGTACTGGGAGCTTTTTCGTAAAGTTCCGAAAAAATAGCTATAGCTTTATCCCATTCCTTATTGTTGTAATAGTTCATTCCTATTTGCACTTGCTGATTTTGAGCAAATAAGTTAGTTCTTGCACAACAAAAAATGCATAAAACAATAAAAATAAAAGTGCGAAAATTATTCTTGTTCATCTATAAGTGAAATTAACTTATTAGGTCGAAGCCTGTAAATTTTTGCAGAGCTTTCGGAATTGCAATTCCGTTTTCAGTCTGATTATTTTCTAATAACGATGCAACTATTCTGGGTAAAGCCAAAGCACTTCCGTTTAGCGTGTGAGCTAATTGGGTTTTGCCGTTATCGTCTCTGAATCTCAATTTCATTCTGTTGGCTTGGAAACTTTCGAAATTAGATACTGAGCTTACTTCCAACCATCGTTCTTGCGCAGCAGAAAACACTTCAAAATCGTAGGTAAAAGCCGAAGTAAAACTTAAATCACCTCCGCACAAGCGTACAATACGGAAAGGCAGTTCAAGCTTACGGAGGACGGATGCAACGTACTCGCGCATTTCCTCCAAAGTGTTATAAGAATTGTCGGGATGCTGTATTTGTACAATTTCAACCTTATCGAATTGGTGCAAACGATTAAGACCTCTGACATCTTTTCCGTAAGAGCCTGCCTCGCGGCGGAAACATGCCGAATATGCAGTATTTTTAACCGGAAAATCGGTTTGATTTAGTATAACATTGCGGTAAATGTTAGTAATAGGCACTTCAGCAGTAGGTATTAAATATAAATTGTCAAGAGTTACATGATACATCTGACCTTCTTTGTCGGGTAGCTGACCGGTTCCGTATCCCGAATCTTCGTTGACCATAAGCGGCGGTTGTATTTCGGTGTAGCCTGCATTTATAGCTTCGGTAAGGAAAAAGTTTATTAGTGCACGTTGTAGCGCCGCACCTTTGCCCTTATACACAGGAAAGCCTGCTCCGGTGAGTTTTACGCCTAATTCAAAATCGATTATATCATATTTTTGGGCTATTTCCCAGTGTGGCATAGCATTGTTTCCTAAATTGGGTATTACGCCTTCGCTATGGACAATAAGATTATCTTCGGAAGTTTTGCCTATTGGTGTTTCGGGGTGTGGCAAGTTGGGCAATTGCAACAACAACTCCTCTTGCTCTTGTTCCAATTGCTTTAATTTAGCATCTAAATCGGAAGCAAGCTGTTTTAATACAATGGAACGCGATTTAAGTTCAACTGCCTTTTCTTGCTCGCCACGTTTGAATAAAATGCCTATTTCTTTGGCTATTGAGTTTGCTTCGGTAAGGTTTTCGTCTAAAGACTGACGAATACTACGGCGTTGCTTATCAACCTGCAGAAGGCTTTCGACTATATGTTCGGCATCAAAATTTTTGATTTTCAGACGCTCGATTACTATTTGCGGGTTTTCTCTTAAAAAAGATATTTCAATCATGGTATTTGTTTTTGAAAGCTACAAAATTACAAACAATACAAAACTAATTGCAGTAAGATAGTTAAATAATTTAACTTGAAATGTTATAACGTTAGTATTGATAAACTATGCAAATAAGTTTTGAAATACATCTTGTAGTTTTTTTACTTCGATTATTTCAATGCTTTTATTTTTTGGCGATACAACTTTATTGTTATATGCCGAAATAAATATTTTGTTAAATCCTAATTTTTGTGCTTCGGCTATGCGTTGTTCAATTCTGTTAACAGGTCTGATTTCGCCGCTAAGTCCGACTTCGGCAGCAAAGCAAGATAGTTTTTCTATTGGTATATCAACTGCTGATGAAACTATGGCACACACAACAGCTAAGTCTATTGCCGGATCATCAACTCTGATACCGCCTGCTATATTCAAAAATACATCTTTGTTCAGCATTTTAAAACCTCCTCTTTTTTCGATAACGGCTAGCAACATATTAAGTCGTCTGATATCGAAGCCGGTAGCCGAACGCTGAGCATTATTATAAGTTGCAGAACTCACAAGCGATTGTATTTCGATAAGCATTGGTCGCATACCTTCAATATTGGCTGCAACGGCAATTCCGCTGACATCCATATCGTGTTGCGATAGGAGTATTTCCGAAGGATTATTAACTTCTCTCAATCCCTTGTCGGTCATCTCGAAAATACCAAGCTCGGAAGCTGAACCGTAGCGGTTTTTAGATGCTCTGACTATACGAAATCCGTAATTTCTGTCGCCTTCAAACTGCAAAACCGTATCGACCATATGTTCTAAAATTTTAGGACCTGCCAATTGTCCGTCTTTGGTAATGTGTCCTATAATAATTACTGGAACTCCAGTGGTTTTGGCGTATTTTTGCATTTCGGAAGCTGTTTCTCTAATTTGAGATATGCTTCCTGCCGACGATTCAATTACGTTGGTTTGTAATGTTTGTATGGAATCGACTATAACCAAATCGGGGTTGAAACTGAGCAAATGTTGTAGTATTTTTTGAGTATTTGTCTCAACCAAAATATGACAATTCTCATTTTGTATTCCCAATCTATCGGCACGCATTTTTATTTGTCTCTCGCTTTCTTCTCCAGTGATATACAAAATCCTCTTGCCGTCTAACTGTAGCGCTATTTGCAACATCAGAGTTGATTTTCCTATGCCGGGTTCTCCACCTATCAAAACCAAAGCACCTTCAACCAATCCTCCGCCTAATACTCTGTCAAATTCTTCATTTCCGGTTAACATTCTGTGCTCGGAAGTAGTGTTAATTTGGCTGATACTAACGGGTTTGGAGTTTCTATCTATTTCTTTGATAAAATCGGGTACGTTTGATTTACTTTCAATAACTTCTTCTTGAAAAGTATTCCACTCACCGCAGCTATTGCATCGTCCGACCCATTGTGGCGATTGTGCTCCGCATGAACTGCAATAATATATAGTTTTGAGTTTCGACATAAAAATCTGACTATAATTATCCTCCAATGAAAAAGTATTCTATGCCTGCATTAGCAAGGACTTTTGGGTCGAAGATATTGCGACCGTCGAAAATAACCGGATTGATAAGGTTTTCTTTTATCTGGTTGAAATTCGGATAGCGAAATTCTCTCCATTCGGTAACAATAAGCAAGCAATGTGCACCAACGGTGGCTTCGTAAATTGAGTTTGCATACTTGATTTTATCTCCCAAAATCCTTTTTGCCTCGTTCATAGCAACAGGGTCGTAAGCTACAACATTTGCTCCGGCATTAAGTAAATTTTCGATAATAACTAATGATGGAGCTTCGCGCATATCGTCGGTTAAAGGTTTGAACGACAATCCCCACAAAGCAATTGTTTTGCCTTTAAGGTCTCCGTTAAAGTATTTATTTACTTTGTTGAAAAGAACTTTTTTCTGGTCGTTATTGACTTTTTCAACCGCTTCGATAACACGCATTTGATAACCCAATTTTTTTGCGGTATTGTAAAGCGCTTTTACATCTTTTGGGAAACAAGAACCGCCGTAGCCAACGCCCGGATATAAGAATTTGCTTCCTATGCGGCTATCGTACGACATTCCAATTCTGACCATATTAACATTAGCACCTACTATTTCGCAAAGATTGGCAATATCGTTCATAAAACTTATACGAGTTGCAAGCATAGCGTTAGATGCGTATTTAGTCAGCTCGGCACTTGTGGTGTCCATAGAAACTATGGGATGTCCGTTCAGAGTGAACGGACGATAAAGGCTAGTCAATAGTTTTTCTGCTTTTCCGGAATCAACGCCTATAACGATGCGCTCAGGCTTTAAAAAATCTTCGATAGCAGCTCCTTCTTTCAAAAATTCGGGATTTGAAGCTACATCAAAAAGAATATCAACATTTCTTTTTTTAAGTTGTTTGTTTATTTCTTGCTTAACAAGAGCAGATGTACCAACAGGCACTGTACTTTTGACAACAACAAGCAGGTAGTCTTTCATGTACTTTCCGCAGTTTTCGGCAACATTAAGCACGTATTGCAAATCGGCGCTACCGTCTTCGCCGGGTGGTGTTCCTACAGCAATAAAAACAATTGTGCTATCTTCTATAACATCTTTATATTCGGTTGTAAAACTTAAATATCCTTTTTCAATATTGCGTTTTACCATATCTTCCAACCCCGGCTCGTATATGGGAACTATGCCTTTTTTGAGATTGGCGATTTTTTCTTTATCAATATCTATACAAGTAGTGTTGATGCCGACATCGGCGAAACATGCACCACTAACCAAACCTACATATCCACTTCCTACTATTGAAATCTTCATGTGTTAATATTTTTATTACAAAGATAACAATTTGTTTGTAACTTTTGCTTATTGTATAAATTTTGGCTCTTGGCTTTTGGCTGTTAGCCATTGGCAATTATCAATTGATAATTACTCATTGTTAATTGCATATTGCCAAAGCCACCAATCACTCACCACTCACCACTGACCACCAATCACAAATACTCGTACCTAAGCTGATAATGCACAGGAGCAATATTGTGTCTGCCTTGTATGTGGACTTTCATTACGTCTATTCTGTTTTCTTCGTCGTAGTTGCGTTCTATTTGTCGAATTAGAATTCCGTTTTGATCTTTTTGAGTTTCCAAAACTATGAGCCCTTTGTCGTTGTACTCGGTTTCCTGATAAAACTCTCCTTCAACACCTTCTTCCTTTATAGCCACAACCCTGTCGTTGTTGTCAAAAGTATAAGTTATGCGTTCTTTGAGCAAATCTTCTTGGTTGTAGCGTTTGGTTTGCGAAATTCTGTTGTTGGAGTCGTAAACAATTACTCTTGTCCATTTTTCGCCGTATTGCTCGGTAATTTCTTCGATTGGCTGATTTTTTTCGTCGTATTCAATACTTTTGTTTGCCGACGGTTTGCCATCTTCGTCATATTCACAAATCCTTACCAACAATTCTCCTTCGTAAATATATTCCGTTCTGCCGGCTTCTTCTTCATCGTTGTACATAACACGCGTTTCGACCAATCTGTCGTTTTCATCGTATTTGTAGTAGGTTTTATCGAAAGAATCGTCGGCGTAATAAGCTGTTTCGCATTCAATTTTTCCTTTATCGTTGTATTCTATTTCGCGGTTACTTGTAACTTCGTCTTCTTCTATCAAAACCTCCTTTACTAACTGATTATTAGCATTATATGAATATTCAAAATTACTTTCAACCAAATTTTCGGGCGAGTAGGTAACTTCTTTCAAAATATTATCGTTGTCGTCCAACAACTGTTCTTGATAAAGATATTCTTTGTCTTTAATAGAAAAATCGTCTAAATTGAATGTGTTATTAGCTCTGTACGTGTTTATTTGCTTCATATTAAATATTAAGATGTTTATTTTTTTATAAATCTAAGAGTTTGAAGAATTGTTTCGTTGTCGAGAAAAACTGCTACATACAATCCTGCGTTAAGTTCTTTTATGCTTATTTCGCTGTTTATATTGCTTATTTCAACGGTTTTTACCTTTATTCCATTTGCATTATACAAGAGGCACTTTGTCGGTTTTTGACCTGTGTAAACGCCGTAAATTTTGAAACCATCGGTAACAGGGTTAGGATATATTTGAATATCGCTAACCAAATAATTTGCTTTATGTTTTCTGATAAACGAAGATTTTTGTTCGGAAATGTGAATACTTAAATTATCGACATCAGGATTTTGCGGCGTAACATATATTATATCCGAATAGGTTGTAGGATAATTAAGTATTTCGCATCTCAGGCGATAAGAGCCAAAAGGCAGATTGTTGAATTTAAAAGCACTATCGTTGCAATAGATATGCATAAAAATGTTTTGTCGGCTTGTATCCGTCAAGAAAATACTGATAGTTTGATTTTGTATTCCTGCGGCAAGACTAACATTTCCACTGATTTTGCCTTCGCCGTTTATCAAAACCAAATCGGGTTTTCGGTATATCAAATCTACGTCGTAAAAATCAGCATTAAGGTAGATAACATCTGAGTCCGTCCACGAAATCCTATTGAAAAAGTAAGCAGGAAAAACGTTGTGGGCTTCGTTGTCGGTTTTGGCATATAATAAATATTCTCCTTCAAACAGATTTTCAAATTTGAACTGTTTTTTCGAATAGTTGAAGATTTTGCTCCTAACCTTTTCGTATCTGTTGTTTTGCAGGCAGTATACGTCTAACGAAATAGTTTTATTGTAAATATTGTTGGCGTCGATTGTGCCGCTGATAGAGAATATCGGTCTGAGTGAAACTCTGACATCGGCTGATACTGTATCGCAAGCTGTTACAAGATAGCAATTCAAAATTGTGTATCCATTTGCTGCATCGGCGGTTCCGGGATTGTATGTTGCCTTTAATACATTTGGGTCGTCGAAATAGCCGTCACCAGAAGTTGTCCACGTTACCGATACATAATTGGAAGCATTTACCGATTGCATTACAAATGGAACATTGCTGGATGCGACTGTATCGGTAGGAATGTATATTTGTGCCGACGGATATAATGTTATTTTGAGTGTATCGGAATACTTTATACCATTAAGATAGGTCGATAAATAAAGGTTTACTCTTTGCCTTTGTATATCTTCGTCACTGTAGAAATATTTCGGGTTGAGTATATTGGGATTGTCGAACGTGCCTGAACCGTCGGTATCCCAAGTAATATAATCGTTGCCGAAATTAAATGCCGAAGTTAAATGAAAATATCCTAAGTCGGCACATAGTATTGTATCTTTTCCGGCATACGGAAGCGGTGTTGGGAACAGGTAATAACTCTCGTAGCCTTTAAGTTGGTCAATGTTGCCTATGGCGCAAGTATCAACACAAGTAATGGCTATAGTATCTTGCGGACTTATACCTGTTAGATAAAATGTTGAGTCACTTGTTAATATCAGACTTTTTTCAAAGTCAATCAAGTCGTTATTTCCCCAATACAATTTATAATGGCTAAAATCTTTTGCCTTACTCTTTGTAAATGAAATTTTCATTTTATTGTCAATCCACTGCATGCTTGAGCTTAGCGGCGGTAATATAGGTGCATTAGCAACTTCCGATGTATAAACCGGATTGTATTCAACTCTTCCTACGTCGGGATTATCTTGTTGGTCGTAGATTATAGAATCTATAGTTCTGTAATTGGTTGTATTCCAAAAATTGTATTTGGCGTAAAAGGTCTCATTACCGAAGTATAAAAACGAGCAGTGTTCGCCGTTATCGACAATATTGTTGTGCGTTATGGAATCGACCAAAATGTTTTCGTAAATGGTGAAAGATCCTATAGGTTGATTTTTGAAAAATGTATTATTTGACATACAATTTTTACTACCGAATGTAGATTTTGTTTCAGTTTCGGCTGAAACTGCAAGGTAGTTGTAGTAAAAACTTGTATTAGTAATTTTATTATTATTGCTATTACCAACCAAAATTAGTCCTACGTTGGAATAGCTTATAATATTGTTTGAAACTGTATTGCTATTAGCTGCGTGGACAGTAATACCGACAATATTTTTAACAAAGTAATTATCCTTAACTGTGCACGAATCGTGAAAAATACGCGTCGCTTGATGACAATTTAAAAATTTGTTGTTTGTCAACTTATGCGATGCTACTCCCGACATACCGTAGTTTCCTAAGCTAACTCCTTTATTGCATCCATTAAATATATTACTGTCGATGATTGTATTTTGCACAAAAGCGGGAAAGCTATTTATAAATATTCCAAAATCTTCGCAATTGTAAAACTTATTTTTCAGAATTTTATTATTCAGCGAATTGTTATCGCCAAAGATGAATAAGCCATAGGTACACTTACTTATTATTGAGTTGCTGACGGTATTATTGTTAGACCCGAAAAACTGTATTCCGTACTTGCAATTTTTAATGTCAACGCTGTCTATTAGTAAAGAATCGGCGTTTACCATATGTAAAGCAGTACTTGCGTGCCCAATGCTTACGTTTTTTATTTTAGCGTTATTATTGCCTGAACTAAAATCAAGGATTATTCCTTTCCAAAAAGAATTGCTAAGAGTGTCTTTAGAATTAAATATGATAGGCTTGCTTGCAGTTCCTTCGGCAATAAAATTACCGTTGCATAGGAATTGTATTTGATATTCAAATTGTATAACCACTCCGGGCTGAATTGTTAATGTTACTCCATTATTGACGGTAATATTTTCATTTGCCAAATACGGACTTTCGCTTAGTGTAAGTTCTTTATCCTGACTAATAATACCGCCTATCACAGTTTGAGCAATAGCAGTGCACGGATGCAGAAAAATCAACATCAGAAACACCCATATAATTTTTAATATATCGTTATATCTGTTCATAGATACTAGAACTTATAGCGAATTCCTAATTTGAAACTAAGCATATATTTTTGCCTGTAAAATTTTATGTCTTTGTAAGTTTCGGTAAAATTAAACAAGGTGTTTATTTCCTGATAAAGAATAACTTTGCTGTTCAATGCTTCTCTAAAGCCTACACCAGCCAATGCATACACTTGTAACTTGTTTAAGTTGTTTATGCTTATCCGATGGGGGACAAACTTTTCGTTTTGATAAAGCAAGTGGTAAGCATCGGTTTTTATAGGTATTCTGATGCCGGCACCAGCAATTATGTAGCTGTTCCACGTATCGCGGGTTATTATGTTGTAAGCTAAACTTGCCGACAAATTAACAAATCTGTACTTGTTGATTAAATTGTGGGTTTCTATCTTGCTATCTAAAGGAATCCATGTAGAATCGGTGATGTAAAACCATGTGGTATCATTTTGAGTTATAGAGTAATAAGTTTCTAAGGTATCAACATCATAAAACCCGCCAAATGAATTATCGAAGGTGTATTTATATTTCTCAAAAAGATTGACAACAGATGCTTGCAACGTAAGTTGCGATTTGTACGAATTGTATCCTGCACTTATACCAAACTCTGCGGCTAAAGTGCTACCTATTGATTTTTCATACTGCTCATTAATTTCGGGAGTTGAGTTAAATGTTTTAAAATCAAGTGGCTGAAATGATGTGTAAAAATCGCCGAAAAAGTATTTTTGATTTAGCATATTGATTCTACTATCAAAATAAACGGTATCGTTAATAATATTGCTGATTTTTATAGTATCGGTGCGTGATATAATCTGCTGTACGGTTTCGTACTTAGTTATCTTAACGCTATCGGATCGATAAATATAAACAGTATCGGGTTTGTAAGGAACATTTACTCTATGAATTTTATCGGGTAATATGGTTTTTTCAATTTTGCTATTGTCGGGAGTTTTTTCTTCACTTTCGGAATAAAAAACTAACTGATTACCGATTACTTTAAACTGAATAGATTTATCGGGAATAATTGCTCTGAGCACCATGCTTAAAGGCTGATTGATAAAATTAGCCGTAACGGTGTTAGCATCGTTGATAATATTAGGGTCGTAGGAAAATTTTATTTGGGTTTCTGTAGACAGTATGTGAAATACTTCGCTTATTTTGTGGTTTGAAAACTTAACGGTTACCTTCTTGTTAATATCGGGTCTTTGTGCGATAGAATTGTAACTAATCAGCACAAAAACAAGCACAAGGCAAGACACAACAATCCTATATTTTGCTTTACAAATCATAAAAACTTTTCAAGTAATTATTACTTTACCTGATAGCCTTTATCGTTTTTAACAAACTTAACGTTGTGTATCAATTCAATGGTTTGTAGCACTGTTTGTAGCGATTCGCAGTCGAAATTGGCAGTAATTTGATAATCGTTAATTTTGCTGTTTTCGACTTCAAACGAAGTGTTGTAGCATTTGGATATAGCTTCAAAAACTTCATCAAGTGTGGAAGCGTTGAATATAAGTTTTTGTGTTTTCCACGAGATGTCGTTATAATCGAACTTAGCCGACAAGTCGAATGTTTTATTAACCTTGTCGTAAATAAGTTTCTGACCTTTCGAAAGCATAATATTGTCGCCAACACCGGTTTCGTTATTTTTATCAACTACATAACAAAGAACTTTTCCCGAATGAACACTAACCTTTGTTTCATTTGGCGATGTGTCGTCAATATTGAATGATGTACCCATTACTTTAACTCTCAAATCGCCAACGCAAACGATAAATGATCTATTAGGTTCCGAAGCAATATCAAAAAAAGCTTCACCCCAAAGATACACTTCTCTTGATTTCTTGGAGAAAGTTTCGGGAAAATTTATTTCGGAATTATTATTTAAGGTTGCTGTAGAGCCGTCTGAGAGCGTGATTGGCTCAATTTGCGAAGTGTTTTGAGTATATGTAAGCAATTCGGGCTGTTTTTCTTTTTGTAAGAAAAATAGTCCCAAACCTATAATTAAGGTTGCTGCTATACCAACAGCGTAACGTATTATTGCCCTGCTGTAACGGGGTCTGAAAGTTATTTCAGGACTAATTGGAGTAGCAACTTCGGTTGAATCTTCAAAAATTTTGTTAGAGACGCTTTGCCATGCCTTGTTTGTATTAACAGCAGTATTAAAAATGGGAGTTTCTCCAATTTCCCAAACTTTATTAAGTTGAGAGTACAGTTCTTGGTACTCGGTGTTGTTTTCTATAAGCAAAGAAATATCGTTAGCCTCGCGGCTATCGCAGTTTCCACTGATATATTTTACTATATCGTTGTACACTTTTTTATTTATTTTTTTTCTTTGCATTATAAATAATAACCCCTTCTGATTATAAGACACTTAATTATGCTTTTACCCCTACACAAATTCAAAATTTTTTTAATTTTTATTCTAAAAAATCTTGCAAATATTCTTTCAGAAACTTGAAAGCCCTTGTCATTTGGGACTCTACAGTCTTCTGACTGATATTTAATTCTTTTGCTATTTCACTATTTTTCAGTCCCGAAAATCTGCTCAAAGTAAAAATTTCTCTTCGTCTGTCCGGCATAAGTGCCAAAGCTTCGTTATACTTCTCATTCAGCTCATTATCAACAATTGTTGCATTGATACCTGGACTTTCTTGAATTTCGTCGCCGGTAAATTCAATAATATTTCGTTCTACTTTAATATTTCTGTGTCTATTCAAGCACATATTAGCTACAGACCTTGAAAAGTAAGCGTTTAACGAAGTTTTTATTGTAATTTTTTCTTTGTTTTCCCACAGCTTACAAAAAAAGTCTTGAACAACTTCTTCCGATTCGGGTAAGTTTTTAACATAGCGTAAAGCTAACTGACAAAGCCGACCATAATAAAGATTAAATATTTGTTCAAATATTTCTTTATCGCCATTTTGCAATCCTTCAATATATTTTTTTTCTTGCTCTGTCAATTTTGTAAAGTATTTTAGGATACAAAACTAACTCTTTTTCAGTTTTAATATAAAGAGTAACTTAACATTAGATAAAATAAAAATAATATTATTTTGAAAAATTGCATGTATCATTCAGATTAACAACAAGATACAAGGATTTTAAAGAAGATATTAAAATAAATAAATGCAAATTTTATTGAAAAATAGTTGTTTATTAAAGAGAAATACTTACTTTTGCAATCCTTTTTGAAAAATAAAGAATAATAAACAACACAAATATAAATTATGTACGCGATTATTGAAGTAGCAGGTCAGCAATTTAAGGTAAAGCAAGACCAAAAGATATATGTGCATCGTTTGGCTGCCGAAGTTGGCGACAAATTGGATATAGAAAAAGTTTTGTTGGTTGATAACGAAGGTAGTATTACCGTTGGCACTCCCACTGTTGACGGAGCAAAGGTATCGGCTAATGTTTTAGCTCATGTACGTGCTGACAAAATTAAAGTATTTAAGAAAAAAAGAAGGAAAGGTTATCAAAAAGAAACCGGACATCGTCAGGATTTGACACAAATAAAAATTGAATCTATTGTTTTATAACCAAAAATATAAATAATTATGGCACACAAGAAAGGAGTTGGTAGCTCAAGCAACGGACGCGAATCGCACAGCAAACGCTTAGGAATAAAAATTTACGGCGGGCAGTTTGCAAAAGCCGGTAATATTATAGTACGTCAGCGTGGAACCAAACACAATGCCGGCGAAAATGTTGGTATTGGTAAAGACCATACACTTTTTGCATTGGTAGACGGATTGGTTAAATTTACAAAAGGTAAAAACGACAAGTCGTACGTTTCTATCGTAAGCGAATAGTAAACTACCATCTGAAAATTTAAAGAGTCTCTTGTCTTATTAGTTTAAGGCAGGAGATTTTTTTTGGTTGCTTCGCAACCGGTGAACGGTGATGGGTGATGAGTGAATGGTGTCCCGAAGTTTCGGGAGAGTCTGGAGTTATGAGTTCTGAGTTACGAGTAGCTTGCTGACTGAGCTGAGCAGACTTTGCTTAAGCTATGACGAGCAACGACAGAAAGTGAAGCGAAGCTGAATTAGCTATCATTTTGCTCAATTGCCGTGTCTTTAAAGGCACGGCAATTGAAGTACTCAATACTCAGAACTCGGAACTAAAAACACCAATCACCGACCACCAGCCACCGACCACTTAGTGGTCGATTCCTTTACGCGACAAAACTCCATCGTTATAATAATGTTTTACTTCGTTCATTTCGGTTATTAAGTCGGCGTACGGATAAAGTTCCTTTGGAGTGTACCTGCCGGTTAGTACAAGCTCAACGCTTGGCGGCTTGCTTGTCAATAAATAGCTTAGTTGCTGTTGGTCTATCAGTTTGTAATATAAGGCAATAAAAATTTCGTCTAAAATTACCATGTCGTATTTCTCGCTGCTAACTATATCCGTAACAGTTTTTAGACCATTTTGTGCTGCCAAAATATCTTCTTTTTCGGGAGTCTTGTTTATAAAACATTCGGTTCCGAATAAGTGAACCTCAATATTTTCAATACTATTAAGCAAATCGAATTCGGAGTATTTCATGCCTTTTACAAATTGTGCAAAATACACTTTCATTCCAGCTCCTGCAGCTCTTATTGCAAGTCCGATAGCGGCAGTGGTTTTGCCTTTGCCGTTACCTGTGTAGAAGTGGGTTTTTCCGATATCTGTTTTCATAATTAGTGAAGGGTGATGGGTGATGAGTGGTGGGTGCGAGTTGCGAGTTGCGGGTTGCGGGGCAGTTATCAATTAACAATTATCAATTAACAATGAGTAAATAATAATTTATAATTATATCCTGAAGTTTTGGGCTAATTGACATTGTCAAAACCACGCAACACGTACCACGTAACACGTACCACGGTTTACTCCCCAATAATTTCCAATAGTTTTTCCAATTTCGGTGTTAAAATAATTTCCGTTCTGCGGTTTTTAGCTTTATTTTCAGCTGAAGTGTTGGGCATAACCGGTAAATATTCACCTCTACCTGAAGCTACAACCCGGGTTGGGTTGATTTCGGCGCTACTTAGCAAAATCTTTACAATTGATGTTGCACGCATAACGCTTAAATCCCAATTGTCTTCAACCTGATTAGAGCTTTTGAGCGGAATATTGTCGGTGTGTCCTTCTATCAACACATTGATATTGGTATCTTTTTCCAAAACCATAGCTAAATTTTTAAGAGCGGAAACTCCTTGCTTGCTGACTTCCCATTTCCCGGAAGCAAACAATAGCTTTTCTTCCAATGAGACATACACCTTGCCCTTTTTGGTGTAAACCGAAAGTCCCTTATCCTGAAAGCCCATAAGAGCATCGGCTACGCTTTTTCTTAAAGCATTGGTTATTGAATCTTGAGCTCGTAGTGCGGCTTCAAGCTCGTCGATATCGCGACTTTTCTTTGCCAACTCTTTTTCCAAATTATTCAAACGGGTTTCACGCATGAGTAATTCGTCTTGTGTACGCCTTAGCTCACCCATAGCTTTTTCGTTATCGTAGTAGTTTAAGTTGTACTGAGCTCTGAGGTTTTCGTAATTCCTTTCCAACTCCTTAAACTCTGCATTTAAATTTCTATACTTTTGCAATAGGTCGGCAGTATCGGCTTTAAGTTTGGCATTGTCTTTAACCAATTTCTGATTGGTAGCACTCATTTCGTTGAAACCATCTCTCATTTCGGTAATTTTGTTGTTGAGCATAAGGGTTTCTTCGCCGCAGCGAGTAGCCAACTCGTTGTATTTTTCCATTGATACGCAACTTGTTGCCGATAATAGAACCGAGATTGCTGTAATCAATAGAAAAAGTTTATAATTTTTCGGATTTTTCATGTGTCTGCGTTTTTAGGTTAATGTTATTAAGAATTTATTTCCAAAAGAATAGGACAATGGTCTGAATGGACTACGGAGCTGAGTATAACGGCTCTTTTGAGCATAGCTTCCATTTCTTCGTTTACAATGTGATAATCGATGCGCCAACCTAAGTTTCGGCTACGAGCGTTGGCTCTGTAGCTCCACCAAGTATATTGATGGGGATTTGGGTTGAAATGCCTAAAAGTATCAACAAAGCCGTCGGACAGAAAATCAGTGAACCATTGTCGTTCTTCGGGCAAGAAACCGCTACTTTTGGCATTGCCGATTGGGTCGTGGATATCTATAGGTTTATGACAAATATTGTAATCGCCGGAAAGAACAAGATTAGGAATTTGTTTTCGCAACTTAGCCACATATTCTCTAAAATCGTCCAACCATTGGTATTTGAACTCTTGTCTAACATCACCCGTTGTACCCGAAGGGTGATAAACCGAAACAACCGAAAATTTACCGAAATCGGCTCTAATAAACCTGCCTTCGTCGTCATATTTCGGAATTTGCATTCCATATTCAACGTGCAATGGCTCAATTTTGCTAATGATTCCAACACCGCTATAGCCTTTCTTTTGCGCCGAAAACCAATAGCATTTGTATCCTAAGCTTTCAAAAAGTTGATCGTCTATTTGTTCCGGCTGAGCCTTTGTTTCCTGAAAGCATACTACGTCGGGATTGGCTGTTTTCAACCAATCGACTAAGCCTTTGTTTATGGCGGCACGTATTCCGTTTACATTGTACGATATTATTTGCATATTATTCTTGGTTTGAGTTTTTATTTTCCTGATGATTATCCAACAAATGCGTTTTGTTCAAAGGTCTGTCGGAACTACGCCACAAAAAGTTTTTAAAATATTTGTCTTCTTCCGTAAGCTTATCTTGTGGGTAAAGTTTAGCATCGGGCTTTTGGTAGTAATATATTTGGCTGACTTTGTCGTCGTTTATTACAACAGTCATAGTGTTGCTTTTCTTGACATTAATACCTATAAGTGTATTGTCGTTTTCTTTGACATAGTACAAACTTTCAGCATTGCCGGTGATAAAAATATGGCTAAGCTCTTTGTCTTTAAAATGTGCTACCATATTTTTCCCTTTAAGCTGATTGAAGCCGTACAAAGTATCTTGCGAGACAATAAAAGCCGAATTACACATTTTTATACTGTCAATCTGCTCATTTTTAAGAAAAATGTAGATTGTATCGGCTGTAATCTGGTTTTCGTCAGACCATAAAACAGGCTTTTGCATCAGACATATAAGAGAATCGGCGGTAGCGTAAACCATTGAGTCGCAAGCTCCTTGTACGTCTTTGCGATAGAACTTTGTGTTGTAGTAAGCAAACAGGTCTTTGGTGTCGTTGCTTAGCGTGTCAAAAGTAACGCGCAAGGTATCGGCACGCAAAAACAAAGTGTCGGAATTTTCCCATATTTCGGCATGTGGTTTTTTGGTGATATAAGCATATTGCTGTGATTTGAAATATTCGGCAAAATTGCCTCTTACTATTATGTTTTCAACCGTGTCGGTTAGAAAAATGTTGCCTTTTGCCTTGCCGTAATTCTGATTCTCAAAGTAGTATAAGCTGTCGCCTGTTAGTATGCGTGTGCCGTCAATCAGCTTAGCTCGTTTGCTGAATCTGGAATTATTATTTTCGCGGTCGTATTCGCCATCTTCGCAATAAATAAATACATCTTCGCCTACCATTTGCGTAGGACCTAAAAAGTAAGCTATACGAGTTTCGGTATTGTATTTAAGAGTATCGGTATTAACGGTATAATCGGGGTTGTACATTATTACGTCATTACTAAAATACGCTACCTTAGTATCGGTGTGGTAGTTTGCTATTTTGCTTTTAAGCGTGTTGTCTTCGTTTACAATTTTGCCGCCGTCAAAGTAACTTACAGTGTTTGTATTTCGGTTGTACACCATTTCGTTGGAATAAAGCGCAGAATTTGGGTCTTGCACCTTGACATCATCTTTTATGTTGGCAATTTTGGTGTTTCCGCTGTAGTTCAAAAATTTGCCATACAAATGTAGTGTATCACCCGATTTGATATGGACTCTGCCGAAACAATCTATGCTATTAGAGCTCTCGTACATTAGAGCGCTGTCACAGTACAAGTAAGCGCCATCGTGTTCAAAAACCGGATTGCCAATTATTTTCACTGCATCGGGGTTTCTTTCATCACCTAGCATTGCTCCCGACGATACTATTTGAATACGATACCTCTGCTGGCTAAACATAGATACTGTAAATAACAATGCAATTGCAGTAAGTGCGAAATATTTAAAACTGAATTTAAATTTTACCATAACAAATTAATCACTGTTTACACAACGAAATAGAGTACAAATTTAATAAAGTTTCGGAGTTTGATTGTTTTTTTTGAAAAAATGGTGGGTGGTGAATGGTGGTGGGTGGATAGTGGTGGGTGATGGGTGGTTAGTAACTAGTGTTGAAAGCCACCGAACACCGAACACTCATCACCAAACACTAACCCGAAGGGTAAAAAAAACAGAGCACCACAAAGCACTCTGTTTATCTATTGTTTAAACTAAAAACTATTAAATATGCGTTATTTAACTTTCTTGTTCTTCGTCTTCGTTTGAGTTTTTGTACAGTTTATATCCGCCGTATGCTCCGGCAAGGGTTAGCAATACTACAAGTCCACTGCCAATAGGGGCAGAGCCTTCATCTCCTACGGTCGGTCCAGAAGGAATAGGAGGTTCTGGTGGTAAGGGTGATTGAGCTAATGCATAAAATTGTACGCCCAATGTTAAAACTGCTATAAGCATTACGGTTTTTAGTGTCTTAATTGTTTTCATTTATGTACAGTTTTTTGATGTAATATTCATTTTGCTACTTGCAAAGATAATACTTAAATTCTATTTCTTAAAATTTTTGTTTTAAATTATTATTAATAAATAGTTTTTAGTATTAATTGCTCATAATATTTTCTATTTCTTCAGGTAAGATAGGTATGTCGCTCATAAGGTTTATAGGTTGATTATCTGTTATTAATATATCGTTTTCCAATCTTATTCCTATATTTTCGTCGGGGATATAAATTCCCGGTTCGCAGGTTATTACCATACCGGGCACAAAAGTTTGAAATTTAGATCCCGTGTCGTGTGTGTCTAAACCTAAGAAATGTCCGCTACCATGCATATAGTATTTGAAAAATGCCGGCGAATCCGGGTTTTGATTTTCAATATCGAAAGTAGATAGAAGCCCCAACTTAACAAGCTCGTTTTCAATGAGTTTGCATACTTGCTTATGCCATTTGTCTATGCAGCTTCCGGGCACTAGCATAGCAGTAGCTTGGTTTAAAACATCAAGTACCGATGTGTAAACTTGTTTTTGTCGTTCTGAAAATTTTCCATTTATGGGAATTGTTCTCGACATATCGGCGGCGTAGTTTCCGTAATCGGCTCCAACGTCCATAAGCAATAAATCGCCATCTTTGCACTCTTTGTTATTGTTGATATAGTGCAATACACAAGTATCTTTGCCCGAAGCAATTATCGGGTCGAAAGCGTGTCCGTTGGCACCTTGTCTGATAAACTCGTGTGTGTATTCTGCTTCAATTTCGTATTCCATAACACCTGGTTTTACCATTTTGAGAACACGCAAAAAAGCATCGCGAGTAATGCCACAGGCTATCTTCATTTGAGCTATTTCTTCGGGTTCTTTTACGGCTCGCATGGGACTTGTAATTGTCGTTAGCGGCAAATAATTATGCAAGGGATATTTGTTTTTTATTTCGAGAGCGAACCTATCGTCTTTGCAGGGAACATCGGTAAAAAACTTTATATAATCGTTTTGATATAAGTACACGTTTTCGGAAAAAACCATTAATTCGCGTAGCACCGAATCAAAACTATCGACAAATTTAACAGTTTTAACGCCTGATAATTGAGTAACATCCTGCGGTGATAATTTATAGCCTTGCCACACCAATGTGGTTGGGTCGGCGTTTATAATAAAAATTATTTCTCGCAAAGATGGGTTAGGATGATGCGGACAAATTGTGAGTATGGTTTTTTCCTGATCTATGCCTGTTAGATAAAACAATGTTGAGTGTTGTCGGAACAAAAAAGTTTGATCGCCGTTTTTGGGCATTTCATCGTTGGAATTAACAATTACCAAAGAGTTTATTTTTAATTGGTTCACAAGTTTTTCGCGGTTGCGAATGTACATTTGCGATGAAATGGGATTGTATCTGGTAGTTTTCATAATAAATTTATTTTGTTGTTCTTTTCTTATTCAATAAGCCTTGCGTTATAAGGATTAGAGTCGAAAGTGCGGCAATAAGCAATGATATACGCTGAATATAATCGCCGTACTTGGCATAAAAAGTTACTTTATTGTTTAGGTTAAGTGTAGCCACAGCCGAATCGGCTACCCAATAATCGGTTTTGTGCAATACTTCTCCTTTTTGGTTGATAAATCCTGAAATCCCCGTATTTGCCGAGCGTGCAACGCTTCTTCTGCATTCGATGGCTCTGATACGAGACATGCTAAAATGTTGTTTGTATCCGGGCGTATCTCCCCACCAGCCATCGTTGGTAATTACACAAAAGAGATTGGCTCCGTTTCTGACAAATTCGGTACAAAATTCGCCAAAAACCGATTCGTAACAAATAATGCTTGCAACTTTTATGTTATCGTTGATAATTAGTGGTTTTTGAACTTTATCGACTCCCAAGCTACCGACAATTCCTCCAAAATCGAGAAAATATTTTTCTAAAAACTTTAATTGCTTGGCAAAAGGCATAATTTCAACTCCGGGTGTGAGTTTCGACTTATGATGTAGCTGAAAGTTCAATTCTTTATCTATAAGTAAAGCCGTATTGTACGAATCGTAGTAAATATCGGCATTGGAGTATTTTCTGGCAGTTTTTGAAGGTTTTTCGTCGTCTGCATAATTCTTTTTGGTCGACATACCTGCAATTACGTACATTGGGCGCTCGCTTTGCTGTAAAAATTCTCTAATCATTTGTATTGAAGGTGCATGCGCCAGACTGTTTTCGTAAGTATATTCCTGTATTGCACTTTCGGGAAACGCAATAATATCGGTGCCGTCGCTGACGTATCTTTGTGCCAACGCCAACATGTTATTGGTAACAACGGTAGGTTTAATTTCGTATTGCTCGGTGTATGGATCTAAATTTGGCTGTACAACAATAACATTTACAGGATTTATTTCTTCTTCGTAAGTATGAAACCTGATTTGTGAAATTGTAAAGGGCACGAAAAAAACGATAGCGAGTGATATTGCATTAGCCCACAGCGACCTTTTTGATTTGGTTGCTTTAAATAAAAAGTATTTAAGAATAAAAAATATGAATATGTTTATTAGTAAAATCCACAGAGAACCACCTGAAACTCCGGTATATTCATACCATTGTATCCACGAAGGGTAATTGGCGAAAACATTACCCAAATTAAGCCAGGGCCAATTCAATTCCCATCGCAGACCCAAAAACTCAAAAGATAAAACAAAGGCTATAAACGATAAATATGCAGCTCCGCCCTGCACATTTTTTCTATGGTAAATGTGGAAAAGCCAAAATGCCAATGACATGAATAGTGTGTTGACAACTACGGCTGCAATTAAACCGACCCAAGCTGCATTTTTTATCCAAAATGTGGTAATAGTATTCCATATGGCAAAAGCAATGGCTGCGTACTTTACGACATCGAAAGAGTGGTTTTCGTCTTTTTTCAGAAAGTGGTTGTGTTCGATGATAAACAAAGGAACAAAAGCAAAAAATATAAGAAAAGGTAAGCCATTTTCGAGCCAGCTTAGGGAGAACAGGGCTCCGCTTAAAGTTGAGAGGAGGTATTTGTGTGTTCGGGTTAATTTATTCATATGTTTATTTCTATTTTGCTTATAGGGTGTTTTATTGGCTATTTTGGCTGTTGGCTTTTAGCCGTTGGCTATTGGCTATGTTCAGCTAATGGCTAATGGCTAACAGCTAACGGCTACTTCACAAATATTCACCTTATTCCTTTCATACTATTACTTTATCATATTTTTATAAATGTCAATATATCTATCAACGTTGTTTTGCCACGAAAAATTTTTGGAATACGATATTAAATTATTTTTAAATTCTTCAGACTTCACATTTTCGTCGTTTAGTTTTGTGGTTACTAGCTTTGCCATTTGTTCAGGGTCGAAGTTGCTGAAATAAAAGGCTTTGTCGGAGCCGATTTCGGGCAGACTTGTTTTATCGGAACAAAATACGGGCAAACCTGCATTCATGGCTTCTATAACAGGTAAGCCAAAACCTTCGGCAAGAGACGGAAAAACAAATGCTTCGGCATTTTGATAGTACCAGGTTTTTTCGGCATCGCTGACGATACCTACAAAGTGAATTCTGTCGGAAACGCCACACTCTTCAGCTGTTTTAATTAATTGGTTTTTGTAAGAAGTTTTACCTCCGCCTGCAATTATCAGATTGTAGTCCGGCAAATATGCCATCATTTTTATAATGCTTTCATGATTTTTTTTAGGCATTAGGACTCCTATATTGAACAAAAACTTTTTGTCGCCAATATTTGTGTCTGGCTTTTGGCTTTCAGCTTGGCAAGGCAGACCGTTATAAATTACTTGCAAATCTTTTCCTTCAAGATTTAAGTTTTTAGTTGCAATGTCTTTTACATAGTTGGAAATGAAACACACTGTACTAGCTCGGTTTACCTTTTTTTGCAAAGTTCGTAAGTTCTTGTCTATCTTTTTTTGGTCGTTGCTTTCTAAAAAGTTTAAATCGTGGATTGTAAGTATATATTTTGAATTTTTGCGTGGCAAAAACTTGCTGTCTTGGTGTATGGAATGCCAAATTCCGTCGTTTCTGTTGAATACAGAAAAAAATCGTCTGAACCAATTGGTTTTGATAGTCTTAACAATTGGACTACTATTCCAAACTTCTTTTTGTTTGGGTTTTATCAGAAAATATATTGAAAACTCTTGAATTTTGTCATACTGATTGATAAGCTCGTTGGCAAAGTTTAGCGATACCTGTCCGAGACCGCAGTTTAGGTCTTTTAACTTTGTCATGTCAATTATGAGCTTTTTCATATCATTTAACTATAAGCTATTGGCTGTTAGCTGTTGGCTATTTATAATAAGCCAAAGGCTAACGGCTAAAAGCTAATGGCTATTATTAATCAAAAATAAAGTGTTTGTCTCATGTTTAGTTTTTTATCTTTAACCTTATCATTCATCGGTAAATGGTGGTTTAATTTTAACGCCGTCGTACAGGACTTCAACATTATTTCTGTAAGTAACAATTAGAAAAACTGTTCCGTCTTCGTTGTAGTACGTGTAGTTTCCGTGTTTGCGACCGTTGTTGTAGTAGCCAACATCTTTGGGTTTGCCGTTGCTCCAGTACCAAACCACTTTTCCGTTAAGGTTGTTGTCGATGTACTCGCCTTTAAATTTTATAGTGCCATCGCTGTAGTAGGTAATCCACTCTCCGAATTTTGCTCCGCCTTTGTATTCGCCGGTTTCCTTAAAATTATCGCCTACAAAACTCCATTTTCCTTCTTCCAATCCCATTTCGTAATTTCCGCTAACAATAATTTCGCCTTTCTCGTTGTACTCAATATATTCGCCGTCTTGCAGTCCATCGAAATAGTTTTCTATACGTCTGATGCTACCGTCTTCGTAATACCATTTCCATAAACCGTTCAAGTTGCCTTTATTGGTGTAGGCTCCTTCCGACTCAACTTTTCCGTCGGGGTAAAAATATTTCCAATTACCGATAGGCTTGTCATTGCTGTAACTTCCATACGATTTTAAAGAGCCGTCTTCATAAAAATGTTGCCATTCGCCTTGCTTTTTACCTAAAACATCGACAATACCTTGCGAAGTTATTATTCCCTTTGAAAACACATACGATTGTGTAACTTCTCCCTGCTCATTATACTCGGTTCGCACACCTTCGGGAACATCGTTTTTGTACAAGCCGACTGTTTTTACAGTTCCGTCAGGATAATAATCGGTTTTTACTTTAATGTCGGCTACTTCTGGCGCTTCGGTTTGCTCAACATCGTTGATGTATTTTTTTACCGATAGTAAGTTACCTTCTTTGTCGTAAGACTTGAAATATCCGTTTTTTTTATCGTTTTTGTAATTGCCTTCTTCTTTCACGACCAAATTATCGTAAAAATATTTCCACTTGCCTTGTTTGTAGCCTTTGGAATCGCTGCGGTTGATACGTTCTCTATCTACAAGAATACCATTTTTGTATTTAAAGAAAGAAATTATATTTCCTGAAGTATCATACTCAACCGACGAACCTTGCTCCAATCCGTTTTGAAAATTAATTGATATTCTGATTTTGCCGTTTGCATGATAGAAATGCGTAAAGCCTTCTTTTACATCGTTGAAAAAATTTTCTTCAATTACTTCGCCTTGTCGGTAAGTAGTTTTTATACCGTTTTTTTTGTCGTTTTTATAATTTATAGATACTAACAATCGACCAGAATCGTCGTAAAATTTCCAAGTGCTGTCCAATAAAAAATTTTTTCTATTTCCTTCAGATTTAATTACGCCGTTTTGATAAAAATTTTTCCAATATCCGTCGGGCTGACCGTCTTTCATGTAACCCTGACTTGATATTATTTTGGATTCGGGATAATAAAAAGTAACAAACCCGTTGCTTAAGGTGTCGTTGATAGTATTTTGAGCCGATACCGAAAAAAGTATTGACAATAAAACAACGATAATTATTTGCTTCTTAAACATGGTTTGTTCTTTGTTGCAAAGTTATAAAATTATCTTAACAAGGAATTATTTTATTGTGAGGAATGTTGAATTTGTTAAGAAGCTATTAGCTGTTGGCTGTTGGCTTTTGGCTGAGTTTAGCTAATAGCCAAGGGCTAAAAGCCATCTACTTAGACAACTCTAACATCCTAATTATCGGTTTCCTTGCATTTTCAATAATATGGTCGGATAAAATTATTTCGGGGCTTTCGTTTAAAAGACATTCGTACACATTTTCGAGAGTATTTAATTTCATAAACTCGCAGTTGTTGGTGTTGTTTTCGTCTTTCGATGCTAAAATATATTTTTTATTCGGCGCTACTTGTTTCATTTTGTGCAAAATACCTGTCTCGGTCACTACAATAAAAGTTTCTGTATCCGATTTTGAAACATAATCAATCATTTTAGCGGTAGAGCCAATAAAGTTTGCCAAATTCAAAACTTCTTCTCTCGATTCTGGATGAGCAATAACTTGTGCATCAGGATGTTTTTCAATAAGTTTTTTCAAAATATCAGCACTTATTCTGTCGTGAACGTGGCAAGCTCCGTCCCATAATAACATATTGCGTCCGGTTACTTTATTTACGTAAGAACCCAAATTTTTGTCAGGTGCAAAAATTAAAGGTTGCTCTTTTGGAAAAGAATTTACTATATCTACTGCATTGCTTGATGTACACACAACATCGGTGTGAGTTTTCATTTCGGCGGTGCAATTTATATAAGAAACAACTTTATGATCCGGATGCTGTTTTTTAAACTCAACAAATTTTTTGGTAGGAGCACTCAAAGCCAATGAACAGCCTGTTTTTAAATCGGGTAAAATAACTTTTTTATTAGGCGATAAAGTTTTTGCTGTTTCAGCCATAAAATGAACACCGGCAAACAATATAATTTCGGCGTCGTTTTGAGCAGCAACTTGTGCTAATTGTAAACTATCGCCTGTAAAATCGGCTATATCTTGAATTTCGCCTATTTGATAATAATGAGCTAATATTATTGCGTTTTTTTCTTTTCTTAATTTATTAATTTTGCGAATCAGTTCTTTGCTATTCATAAATCGTATTTCTTATTTGTCTTTATATACTATATATATTATTTATTATAAATTATTTATATTTATTATTATGCTGTTGATACAGTTGATAACTTAATTTTAAAAACTTGCTTTTTATTAAAACATTTTTTTATTAATAATTTATTAACATGCAAAATTATATTAATTATTTGATTTCAATCTTTTTGTAATATTATTAACATTATGTTGATAGCAGAATTTTTGATAACTTTTTTTGCGGTAAGACCGTTTAAATGTTGATTAAATGTTATTAAACAGGCATTTTTTTGTTATTAAAATTTAATAAATAATTAGAATTATTAACAATTGTGTTTTTTCGATGATTTATGAAAAGTTATCAAAAAGTATCAACGATTTAATAAGTATTTATCAACATGAGTTTGTATAAAATTATTGAAAATCTAATCCCCTTACTATTAGTAATTTAAAAAAAAAAAATATTTTTGTAAAAAAATAAAAGCATTTGATTATTAAGAATTAGAGAGAAATACTAATTTAGTAACGTGAAATTAATATTAAGTAATTATTAAAATTTTATTAACAATGCTTGACAAAATCAAAAGGATTTGTATTGGTAGCGACCATGCCGGATTTGAAACCAAACAATATATAATCAATTACCTTGAATCAGAAGGTATTGCATACGACGATTTTGGTTGTTATTCTCCTGATAGTGTAGATTATCCCGATGTTGCTCACAAATTAGCTCACAAAGTATCGGTTGGAGAATACGAAAAAGGAATTTTGGTATGTGGAAGCGGCAACGGAGTTTGCATGACGGCGAATAAATACATTAACGTACGTGCAGCTCTTGTTTGGAGTAAAGAAATATGCGAATTGGCAAGATTGCACAACGATGCAAATATTTTGTGCATCCCCGGAAGATTCGTGAGCAACGACGAAGCAGTTGATTTTGTTAAAATATTTTTTTCTACTAATTTTGAAGGCGGAAGACACGAGAGAAGAGTTGAAAAAATTAAAAACGATTTTATAAAGTAAAGAAATGATTTATTCGAGTAGCGAACAGGTTTTTATAAATAATTGCAAGGAGGCAATTAACGATACTGCTTTGCAGGATAATATCAACTCTAATATTAAGGCACATTTGAAGAATGTACAAAAAACAGAATTTGCCTACAACGACCTTGAAAAAACCAAAGATAACGCTTCGTATGTAAAGAATAAATCTATAATCAACTTACCTCAATTGTTAGTTACCTTTGAAGCAAGATTTGAAGCCAACGGCGGAAAAGTTATTTGGGCACAAGATGCCAAAGAAGCCATTTCGGAAATAGCGAAAATAATTAGCCGAAACTCCGAAAGAAATTTAATTTACGATAACTCCTTAATATTAAACGAAATTTCTCTAACCGAAAATATGAAAAAAGAAGGCGTAACTTGTTATCCTTCTGATTTTTATAGTTACTACGCAGAATCGCAAAACGAAGTTTCGACACATTATGCTTATCCTTTTGTACATAAGTCTAGAAGCGATATTAAAAACTTTATAGAACAAAATTTTAATAAAAACGAAAGCTATAATTTTCCTTACGAAGTAAAAGACAAACTAATACAGCAAAGCAAAAAATCAGATGTTTACGTTAGTTCGGCTAATTTTATTGTTGCCGACTGCGGTTGCCTATGTGTATCCGAAAATGAAGGCTCAAACCTTGTTTCATCGGCGTTATCCAAAGTTCAAATTTACGTTGTTGGTATTGATAAAATTGTACCGCAAATTAAGGATTTGTATTTATTGCTGCCTTTATATTCGACTTACTCGTACGGAAAAAAATTAAATACCTACAATAATATAATTTTCGGACCTAAAAATACGCTTGAAAACAGAGAAGATGAAGAAGTATATGTTATTTTGTTAGACAACGGAAGAACAAAGGTTTTGGAGCAAAAAAATCAGCGTAGAGCTTTGGCTTGCATCAATTGCGGGAACTGCTTAAACAATTCGTCTGTTTACAAAAGCATAGGCGGCAAAGTTTACGGATCGACTTATGTAGGACCTATTGGAGCCGTTGTTACACCTTTGCTCAACGGATTTAAGGATTGGAAACATCTTTGTATGGTTGAGTCGGCAAATCCGATTATTTCAAAAAAATGTCCAATCAATATTAACATACACGAACTAATACTTTACAATAGGTACTACACTTACAAGCACGGAATGTTGACGCGTACCGAAAAGAAATTATATTTGCGTTATAAAAAAGATATACTAAGCCGCAGAAGAATTGACAGGCTAAGTTTGAAACGTAAAATAAAAATGTATAACAAAATTAAGGAAGATTTGCAATTGGAAAACAAACAGTTTCCTAATTTTGCAATGTCAACATTTAAACAAATATACACCACCGAACAAAACGATTAAAATATTGATAAACAACCAAATACACATCTAATAAAATTACAACATATGAAAAGAGACACTAAAATTTTTGATTTAATTAAGTTGGAAAAAGAAAGACAGATGCATGGGATAGAATTAATTGCATCTGAAAACTTTGTTAGCGAACAAGTTTTAGAAGCTATGGGTTCGGTACTTACCAACAAGTACGCCGAAGGCTATCCTAATCGCCGCTACTACGGAGGCTGTCAGATAGTTGACCAAACCGAACAATTAGCTATTGATAGAGCAAAAGAATTATTCGGCGCAGAATGGGCAAACGTTCAGCCACACTCCGGAGCTCAGGCTAACATGGCTGTATTGCTTACAGTTCTTAAACCCGGTGATAAATTTTTAGGCTTCGACCTTTCGCATGGCGGACACTTATCGCACGGTTCGGCTGTCAACTCTTCGGGCATATTATACAATCCGGTTTTCTACCAAGTTGATGAAGATACAGGACTTGTCAACTACGATAAAATGGAAGAAATAGCGTTAGCCGAAAAACCGAAACTGATAATAGCCGGAGCATCGGCTTACAGTCGCGATTGGGATTTTGAACGTATGCGTAAGATAGCCGATAAAGTTGGAGCTATTTTGATGGCTGATATTGCACACCCTGCAGGTCTTATCGCTCGCGGCTTGCTCAACGATCCGGTTCCACACTGTCACATCATCACAACAACAACACATAAAACCTTAAGAGGACCTCGTGGAGGTATGATTCTTATGGGTAAAGATTTTGACAATCCATGGGGAATAAAAACCAATAAAGGCGTTGTTAGAAAAATGTCGTCGTTGCTTGACAGTGCAGTGTTCCCAGGCGTTCAAGGCGGACCGCTAGAGCACGTTATTGCTGCTAAAGCTGTTGCTTTTGGCGAAGCTCTTTCCGACGAGTTTATGCAATACATTATTCAGGTTAAGAAAAATGCCGATATTATGGCTAAGGCTTTTGTTGAAAAAGGATATAAACTTATTTCTAACGGAACCGATAACCACTTAATGCTTATAGACTTAAGGACTAAATTCCCCGATATTACCGGAAGAACAGTTGAAACTGTACTTGAAAAAGCCGATATTACCGTTAATAAAAACATGGTTCCATTCGATTCGCGTTCGGCATTCGCTACTTCGGGTATTAGAGTGGGAACACCTGCTATAACTACAAGAGGCGTTAAGGAAAAAGATATTCCAACCATTGTTGATTTTATCGATACGGTTATTTCAAATCACGAAAACGAAGATGTTATTAAGAAAGTAAGAAAACAAGTTAACGAGCTTATGAGCGAGTTTCCGTTGTTTGCATACTAATAGATGACAATTAATCATTTTTTAAGGAGTTTGCAGTTTGTACAAAACGTTAAGCAAACTCCTTATTTTATAGCACTTTTATGATTACTATAATTAAAGAAATTAAGCAACTGCAGGAAACTCTCAGCAAAGTCAAAGAGCAAAACCAAAGCATAGGATTTGTCCCAACCATGGGAGCTTTGCATCGCGGACATATTCAACTTGTTGAGAAAGCAGTTGCCGACAACGATTGCGTTGTTGTTAGCATTTTTGTTAATCCTATACAATTCAACAATCCCGACGATTTAAAAAAATATCCGCGCAATTTAGATAAAGATGTTGAAATGTTGGAAGCTGCTGGTTGCAACTACGTATTTGCTCCTACCGTTGATGAAATGTACCCCGACGAAGAAACCAAAGTTTACGATTTCGGCAATTTGGATAAAGTAATGGAAGGCAAATTTCGTCCCGGACATTTCAACGGAGTAGGCGTTGTGGTCGATAAATTGTTTGATATTGTAAAGCCCGACAGAGCTTATTTCGGCAAAAAAGATTATCAGCAGTTGGCTATTGTAAAGCGTATGGTTGAAATAGAAAACCATGACATAGAAATTATTCCTTGCGAAACAGTCCGCGAAGAAGACGGTTTGGCAATGAGTTCCAGAAATTTACGACTTAACGAAATTCAACGCCGAGAAGCCACAACAATTTACAAATCATTAGTTTTTGCTCTTAATAACTACAAAAAATACAGTCCCGACGAATTGACTAAAAAAGTGTTCACTTTGATAGATGAAAATCCTGAAATTAGAGTTGAATACGTTGAAATAGTCGATTCCGTAGGACTTCAAAAAATAAACTCTTGGGACGATGCCAACCATGCTGTTATGTGTGTAGCGGCGTATTTAGGTGAAGTGAGGCTTATTGATAATATGGAGCTGTTTTAGGCAATTAGCCATTGGCTTTTGGCTCTTGGCTATTGTTAGGAGTTGTTTGGTGCGAGGTGCGGGTTGTCCCGAAGTTTCGGGATGTTGCGGGTTGCGTGTTTCGGGTTGCAGCACTTCGCTCACTGAGTGCCGAAGGTGTATCAAAATGTCGAAGTGCTGTGGTGGTTTTAAACCTAACAGGTTTCAAAAACCTGTTAGGTTTTTTACAAACGATATTAATCCCCATTTTCGGCATTTCGGGCTTCGGCTGC
>JAQVEX010000024.1 GCA_028697555.1 Lentimicrobiaceae bacterium
GCGGATTTGAGCCTGCACAAGGATATGCAGAATACTCGTGTTTCATTGATAATTTTACCATGTACAATGCTCCCGGATCTTGGTTAAACATTGTCGAAAGGTCTAAGTCGAAGGTGTTTGGCTTGCACAAATCAAGACTCTTATCTTCATCAAGTCTGATACGTTTTTTCATAACCAATCTTCAAAAGCGACGTAGTTCACTTTGATACGAATTGTCTATAGAATTGGACTGCATGTAATATAAGATGTTATTCTTGTAGATTTTTATAACGCTAACATCAACAGCCCAGAGGTTGACAGCCGAGAATTGAATTTTTAATTGATCGGAATTGGGAAGAATATTACCTTCGTTTTCGAACTTTATTTCGGGATCTAAAGCCTTAACTTTAAGGTTAAACACGTAGTTGTTGTCCAAATACATGTTATTAATATTCTTTAGTGATGCCTTGATTTCTACTTTTACATCGCTACTCGGAATAACTTCCGGATAAATACGAATAACATTCTTATCGATATTATAAGTAAAAAAGCCTATACCTACAGGTTTAATAAGGTCTTCAATAGCTTGGTCGGGTTCAATCGGGTCGCTAAAAGTAATCCTGATATGCGGGTCGGCATCGTGCATCATTCTTATATCGACAACTGAATAATTGTTTATAGACATTGCCGGAATTAATATTTCCTCGTCAATAACTTTATTAGCTCCAATTGCTTTGCCGTCGATTTTAAGTTTTATAATATTATCTTTCTGACCACGTGGTAGGTTGTTTAAAGTAACTAAAAACGTGTTTTTAGTTATGGTATTAACGGCAACATTGTCGCTACCGTTATCTGTTTTAAACATTTGTTTAACTTCTTCTTCGGTGGCAGGATTTGCAATTTGAAGTGAAATATCAACACTGTTATTTTCTAACTGACTGTTACTCATAGGAGAATAAGGCATAATATCATACCTGAAATTTTGTTCAAGTACGAAGAAACCAAATTTAAAATTTTTAAACTTCTTCTCTACTTTCAGAATTTTATCCAAGTAAAATGAAGCTTTGTACTTGGTTCCTGGTTTCAACTCGTTAGGATCGGGTGTAAACCTTATAGTATTTGAGTTTATCCACTGTGTTGTACCTTTAATATTCGGCGAAAAACCAAATATTTTATCTTTAACCTCTGAATTAAGCTCAACCGCCGGAAGCTCATTGATAAGCTCTATTTGGATATACGAGTCAGTTGAAATTCCGCCGTAAGTGAACGCCGAAATATATTGACTAAAAGCCGGGTCTACTTCTTGTAGACGCGTTTTTTTACAACCTGTAAAAGCAATTAATGCTATTACATTTAAAATGACTGCGAGTTTAAAAATTTTTGAGTTCATGGCTTGTAATTTTTATATGTAACTATCGTTGATTTATTGTTTTATTAATTCTATTCAAATATGTTTTTCTTAATTTCTTTAAATGCGTTTTCGGGTATTCCTATTTCAATATAAGGCTCGTTTTCTATGTACATGGTAATGGTTTTACCATCTCGAGGTAAGCTGAAAAGTACTGATTCAAATCCATTTTCTTCCCAAATATCGTTTGCTTGTTTCTTTTGCGCTTCTGTCAGTTTATCCATATCTATAAAAAGTTCGAGCCAGACGTCTTGATAGCCTGCTAAGTTAGCATAACTATGTTGTATTAACTTTCCGTTTTCAAATGTATAAGTATTTGCAATATGTGTGTAACACATTGGTCCGCAATACTGCTGATTTACAGCTATCCACCACGTATTATCCTGTTTTTTTGCAAACATTTCCCATATACCTTCCCAAGCTCCGGAAAGATCAAAGTAACCATTTTTTACATCTAATTCACCAATAGCAATACCTCCGTACTCTCCTACTCGCTCGCCTTGTGCAACTTTTTTACGGTCGGTAGCCGAATATTCGTAGCAAAGGTCGTCGGGCAACAATACAAACAGGTCGCGTACGTCTTGTGGTTCCGATTTTTCAATCAATTGCTTAATTTGTTCCGGCGAGTACTCTGCTATAACTTCACGAAATGGGTCGTTTTCAATATCATTATCGTTTTCATTACCAGATAATTCGGGTTCAGCAATTTTGCTAAGGATAATTTTCGTATTTGGAGGCAATTGTCCGCATTTATCTGAGTACGTTTGTACAGTCATTGTTCCGTCGGGATTGATGGTGCAATCGGCAACTTTATTTTTTCTGCATTCATCGAGTGCGGCTTCGTCTTGTTCGGTAGCATTATTAAATGACATTGAGCCCATTATATAATCAAAAAAAAGTTCGGTGCTTGTTTCGGAAGTCAATTTTCCGACAAGTATTTCTTCAAAAGGTCCCATTGACGAATAGCTAATTTCGCTTAACGTATCGGCTTTACTTCTGAAATCGAGAATGAAAAATGTGCCTTCATCGTAATCTGATTTTTCCCATCTTCCAAAAAAGTTTTTCCAGTCTTCAAATTGTTTCTCTGTTTTTCCACTCTCGCAACTTACAAATGCTATTGCCAAGAGTAGTAATAATGCTAATTTTCTCATATTTTTTTATTTCACTTTTTGTTTTAATATTTTGATAAACCCATTGTACCAACATCTTCTATTTCCGATAGTCTAATTAGTTTATCGATACTTATATTTGTCCATGTTTCCTTATAGACCGTATTCTCTTCATCATCGGTATACAGTGTTTCCAACTTTTTTTTAGTTGAAAAGTTGATGCTTGTTTTATCTAAAATAGTCGCACCTCTATTATTGCTAGAATCGCAGCCTATAAGTTCAAAATCTTTATTTTGCCATCTAAACGTGTACTTAGTATAGCCATATTTTCCATACGAATACAAAATGTATAGTATATTCTTTTTTATCTCAATAATTACACTAAACGAGTCATCTTCATCTTCAGGGGAAAAACAGTCGTAGTTTTTTGATGCTAGCTCATACGTTCCGTTTTTGTTAAATAGCACTATAATTCCACCTCTATTAAAGTCTAATTCTCTTCCGAGATGGTCAGTTTCTAGCAAGCTTGTATCAGTTCCTTTAATGTATAACACTATGTCTTCAACTCCATCTTTATTCAAATCTCCTCTAATTTCTTCGTAAATAATGTATCCTTCGGGTAAAAAATCTTCCGGGTTTTGTTTATTTTGAGCAAAAGGAGTAGTTACTACAACTGCTATTAATATTTTGATAAGCACTATTTTAGTAAGGTTCATATTTTTTTATTTTTCTAATTCTTTCTAAAAAAACTCATAATTCTCGGTGACTTTTCTTGCTTAAATTCCGGCTCTGAAGTTGCAGCTTGCACGTATTTGTAGTAATCGAGATCTTTATTCATATTTTCTGCTATTTTAGCATATTTGCTTGATATTTCGTCGGTTCTCTTATGTGTAGAAAATACCATTGGAGTATTAGCCGGACGAAAAACAAGTTCTATAATAGGTTTGTCGCTCAGCATTTCCTCTGTAACAATTTCGTTTATTGCTTCAATATTTTGCGGATGCGAGCACATTGTAATACGTCCGGTGACATCTAAATTTTTGGGAGTTAAGAGTAAATGCCTATAAAACTTATCGTTCAAAATTAGCTCCCATGAGAGTTCAAAAGCCGGCATTAGGTCAAAAAATAGGCGTTTTAAATCGGCTCTTTTTTTTATCATTCCTTGTAGTCCGTTTTGTATATTTTGTTTGCTTTTGCCGCTTAGTACAAGGTGTTTAAATTGGATAAACTCAGTTGCCAACAAAGTAATTGTTGCTATTAAAGTCATTTTTTGTTGTTCGCGAATAGAGTTTTGCGAAATTTTAATTTGCTCTACTTCCGATAAATAAGTGATATCGGCATCGCTTTTTGCATTTTGCCAGTTTTCAATTGTTCTGGCATATTGAGGATATGCAATTTTATCGAGCGGGTCGGAAGCCTGTGCAATTATTTCATTTTGTTCTATGTTGTCGTCGGCAGAAAGTTTAAACATAAGGTTTCGTCGCTCACTTTCTATGTTAAAGTCGAGCATATCAGCGCTTTGCTCAGCCAAGTCAAACAGATTTTGGTAAGCTTGCTCGGCTTTTTTTCGATATTTGCATGCTTTTATTGCATCGTAAGCCGTTCTGTATTGTTCTACGAATTCTTTTGGAGTAATTTGCTGACGTTTTTCAATTTCTTCTACCGTTATTTCGGATGATTTGGACATTGCAATTTTACCGAACAAATCGATATAGCGTTTGCCGTAGCCTTTAGAGTCATAATCAGCCATGAAGGATGTGACATCTTTTGCCGATTCGGCTAAAAGGGTAAGCTCTTTTTTAAATTCTTCTATTTCTTTCAGAACTTTTTCATCGTCGCATGGCATTGTTTCAAATGCCTCTAAATATGCATTAAGTATTCCTTCAACTACAACATCCATAATCAATTATTTTCAAATTCTTCGTTTATGTATTCATAATCACCGTCTTTGGTGTTGGGAGCTATGCACATAATAGCTGCACCACGATATTTTGGCAATTCGCTTTGTGCCATAGCAAATCTATCAGCATCTCTGTTTTTGATATCGTTCCACGCTTGTTCAAATTCTTCATTTGTTTGGATGCTATCAAACTCTTCTTTGTTAAAAAAAGATGTCTCGTACTCGTTTGCGAAAAGCTTTAAAAACTCATCGCTACAAGCAAAATGTTTTCTGTACGGTTTTTGGTTGACAATTTCAGACAATTGCTTATTCTCTTCTTTCCAATCGTTGTATCGTAACTCGGCATTTGTCGGTGTGTTTTCTTCAATTTTGTAATGAACAAAGTCGTTAAAACTTGCAAGCAGGCGTTCTAATGTTTTGCTGTAACGCAGATTAGCTTTTTTTATATCGTCGTAAAAGCCGGTCAGATAAGCGTCTTGGGGATTGGCAATAACATTTTCCAAAGCATTTTTGTATATATTTGCCTGTTCTTCGAGTCCGTTATCAATAGCAGCCTGGTAATGTGCCGAAAGTTTGTCTTTTATCAAAGCCTCGGCAGGCATTGCGTTATAACCTTCGTTTTGCAAACGAACGGTCATTGTGGCAACACTGTCGCACTCGTTGGCAAGTGCAAGAATTTTCCTATACACTTCAGCCTGAAATTTAGTGTATGGCGAAGATTCATAACGCTCAATCATCAGGCTATACATTTTTTTTACTTTATCCATCATAACCTCAATTTTTAAAAATGAGACGGCATCAGAGATCAAACGCCGCCTCATTCTTTTTAAAACCCTTTTGTTATAGTTATTTAGCAAACTGTTTACAAGTTTACCAACGCGAATAACTTTTTTCTATTCAATTCCTAATCTTTCAGCTTCTTCGGGGTTTTGTTTTTTTAGTAAATCGAAAAAGGCGTACTGAGTTATGATGTTCATTGCCACCATTTTGCTGTTAAGTTCGCTATCGAACTCTCTAATTTCACTCATGCGAGGGTTATATAGATCAATAGCCTTTTGTGGCATTTCCAATCTAACAACCTCCACGAAAGCAAGCGAACCAATTTCATCTTTAGTTGCATCATCTTTTTGGTCAATTACTTTTCCTATAGGTAAAAGTTTTTGTATTGTTGATTCGTAGAGATTTTCGAACTCTACCTTCATTTCGTTGTTTGCCTGCGGATACTTTTCTAATATTTCAACCATTTCAGTCATGGCTTCATCGTAAATTGTTACAATCATTTTTGCAAGACTCTCATTGCTTGCAGAAAGCAATTCTTTTTCAGATTTAACAGTCGACGAGGCTTTTTTAGAGTTGTTGCCACAGCCGGACAATACTAGTGCTGCACACATAATAATTACAATGTTAATTTTTTTCATCATTTTCTTTAATTTTTAAATGTTATTATTAAGTCAGAAGTTGGACTTCCAATCCCTGACTCTTTTTTATTACTTATATTAAAATTCTTTATCCACCACCCAATTTTTACTTTCAGCAATGGATGTATCAACAGTTTCGGTACCAGGATTACCGTTAATTTTAGCTTTTCCTTCCCAACTTTTACCGGTTCTGTCAGGAAGTGTACCAAACATATTTTCAATAGCTTCTTCGGTAAAATCATTTTCAAGAATTCTAACTTCTTGAAGTTCTGGACAAGCCGACAAATCTAACGATGTAAGCGAACTGAAGTTTGCATCTAATAATTCGAGTACCGGATTTGAGAGAGTTAAAGATGTAAGTTCTTCACATCCACATAACGCTTCTTCTAGCTCTTTATTATTTGATAAATCAAGAGATGAAATTTCGTTGCTTCTGCAAGCAAGTACTTTTAAAGCCGTATTTTTCGATAAATCTAATGATGTAATTTCATTGCTGATACAATTTAATTCAGTGAGTAACGGATTCCCTGATACATCTAAAGTCGTTATATCATTATCTACGCATGTAAGGTAAGTAACATTTCCGTATAGTGTAACAGTTTGAGCTCCTAACTTAAACTCAGTTTCTACAAAAGCTTCTTCGCCAAATTCGGTAACGGCTTCGCCTTTGTCTTTTACGCCGTTATTGTTTAAATCAATCCAAATTTCAGATTGGTCTGCTTCGTCGGCATTAATGGATAGGATAATCTTTTCTCCTACTTCTTTAGAAGTTGTAAAAGTGATTTTGGTTTTCATTTCTGCATTTGTGTTTAGGTTCTGTTTATTGCCGCATCCACTTAATAAGGTAGCTGCAACTAATGCAATAATTAAAAGATATGTTTTCATTTTCGTTATAATTTTAATTGTTATTTATTTAAAAGTTTCTACAGTAGTCTTCAACCATTTTCCACAAGCGATCGCTATCAACAGTAAGTATTATACGTGCTTGTTGTGTACCAATAGGTTGATTGTGCTCAAACGCAACCGATTGTCCATACGAGAAACCAAATTGCGAGTTAACGTCTACATAACGAGTAACTTCTTCGGTAATAAGTGTAGGATCAATCATAATTGCACCTGCAATAACGTCCCAAATGTAGTGTACATAGTCGGGGTTTTCGATGTACAAAGTTTTTAGGAAGTTGCGGTTAAACATATTTACAAGTTCCGGATTCTTTGTAATAGAAATAATTTCCTCGTATTTATCCTTACGGAATGGCATTTTTTCGCAAACGTCTAATCCAACAATAATTTGTTCTTTGAAAGGAGTACGTAAGCACATTTTTGCAGCTTCCGGATCCAACCACCAGTTGAACTCAGCTGTAGGTGTGGTGTTACCTGGTTTGAAAAAAGAACCGCCCATATAAATAACTCGTTTAATGAGTGGAACTATTTCGGGGGCAATACGAACAGCAGTAGCCAAGTTTACGCATGTACCTATAGCTATAATGGTTATTTCGTTCGGATTTTTCTTTACCTGTTCGATAATAAAGTTAACGGCTTTCATTTCCAATGGTTTTACTTTTGGTTCGGTACCGTATTTTTGTAGATAAACCGATTGCCAAGATTTGGGTTCGGGATAACCTGCAGCTCCTACATATGCGTCGCCAATACCAAATAGGATACGTTCGTTTTTAATAGTTTCGAAACGGCTAGGATAAATAGGTTGACGAATGCCAGGTACAACGGGAATATCAGTTCTTCCTATTGCTTCCAATTGTCGAATGGCATAAGCAATTCCTTCATTAACCCAGGTGTTTCCTACAACGATAGTCGCACCTAACAAATCAATATTAGGAGCTTTGGCTAACATCATCATAGTGATGCCGTCGTCAAATACTTCTACCATGTCGGTGTCAAGTATTACTTTTTCTTTTTTTTGTGCTTGTGCACTAATGTTAAGTAATAACATCGTGCATAATAACGGGATTAATAGTTTTTTCATGCTTTTAAAATTTTAGTTATTTAATTTAATTTGATAAGATTCGTTTGTTAATTTTACATAGAACTGTCTATAGTTTTTTGTAGATACCAATTTTTATTTTTGCATACAAACACAGCCTTAACGCCTATTCCATTTTCAATTCCTTTGATATGGATGAAAGCTGTGTCTCCTAAAACTTCTATTTCTTGAGTGTATGCATCTGTTTTACGTTCGGCAATTGATTGATCCCAATAAAAATCTATCTTTTGCCACTCGCTTTCTGATTTAGTGTTAGTAATTATTACTTCTTGGAAATCATACTCACCCTCTTCGCTTATTACTTCCTTATACTCAACAAATTCAGATACAAACGGGAAAATAGTTCTGCTTTTTTGAAACTCAAAATCATTGTTGTACTTGTCGAGGAATGTTTTAAAATCTTCGCATTCGGTATCAGAACCTGCTTGGGAATCATCGTTTATTACTCTTTTGTATTCAAGGGTATTACCGCGTCCCATAAAGCTAAGAATTAGATTATCTTCGTCAAGTTGAACTATGTACCAGCACAGATCCGATTCGTTGCAAGAGATAAATCTATCTTTTTCGTGGGGTAAGTCTGTGTCTTTATCCATATCGTTTGTACAAAAGTCGGAAAGAGTGTATGGTTCCACATCCCAATCGTCCATTCCGTCAGCAATTTCTTTACGTAATCCATCTTTAAAAACGAGGAAAGTAGTTTTGTCATCTACATGTTGCCATGTTCCTTCAAGTAGCTCAGCAACAGACTTCTTCTGAGAGCATCCAATCGTGAACAGCAATAAAGTCGATATTATTAATATTAAATTTTTCATTTCTATTTTTAAGTTAAGTGAAATTTAAAATTCAAAATCTCTAGAATTTTGTACTAGCCCCTCCACCACCGCTACTTCCTCCGCCCCACGAGCCACCTCTGCTACTTGAACTACTACCACTGCTCCATGAACTGTAACTGCCGCCTCCGCCACTTGATTTGGTTGCTGGCGCCACATACTTGTACGGTACAAGTACTTTATGTCCATGATTACACGCTTTGCAGATGTAATGATACTCTTTCATTCCGTCTTGATTAGGTAGGGCTTTTTGTACAACTTGCGGTTTGTTTTTTAATACAACTTTACCTTTAGCTCCACATTTTTGACAATTTAAATTAGGCATATCACCTTTTTTTGCTATCGCCTTATATATCAAGTAAATTATATATGAAGCGAAAAATAGAGCTGCAACAACACAACCTACACCCGAAAGCGATTTATACTTGGCTGCTGCAACAAATGGGTCTTCACTTGACAATACACGTTTTTTTCTTGCCGACTCTACAATACCAATGACAATCAAACCAACTATCAACCAAATCAGGAGAAATTTACCAATTCCACTTGACGAAGATTCACTTTTTAGAAACTCAGAAGTACCGTTTAATACTTTTTCAATCTCTTCTAGCCCAACTATGAGTCCTTCTCCGTAATCACCTGTTTTTAGGTACGGTATCATTTTTTTGGTTTGAATGAGCTTACACAAACCGTCGGTAAGAACTTGTTCGGTACCTAATCCGGTTTCAAAAACAATTTCGCGTTCACCATCTGCTGTTAGAAGTAAGATTAGCAAACCATTGTTGGTTTCTTTCTTACCTATCCCCCAGGTGTTGAAAAGTTCGGTAGAGAACTCTTTTGCAGAGCCGTATCTCTCCACGTCAATTGCCGGCAATACTACTATAGCGGCTTCTATATCGAGAGAATCGCGAAATTCGGCAAGACGTTCATCTAAAAGAATAATATCTCCTATATCTAATACATTCTCAGGGTCGCTTACGTATCGTGTATAATCTTCTAATTGTACATTAGGAACATCTCTAACTGTGTAGCGTACTTGTGCTTGCAAACTTCCGAAAAGCAATAGCAAAAGAATCAGGTTAATTTTATTTATAATGTTTTTTTTCATTTGTTTATGTTTTTTTGGTTTTTAATTAAAATTGAACATCGGGTGTAGTGCTATTGTCTGCTTCGAAATAATCTTTTTTGGCAAAACCGAAAACCAATGCAACTACGTTTCTTGGAAATCTACGTCGGTAAGTGTTGTACTTGTTAGTAGCCTTGTTAAATTCCCGACGTGCGAATGCGATGCGATTTTCAGTACCTTCAAGTTGTCCTTGTAGCATAGTGAAGTTTTCGGCTGCTTTCAAGTCGGGATAGTTTTCTACAACAGCCAGCAATCTTGAAAGTGCTTGCGATAGTTCGCCTTGTGCATCGTTAAATTGCTGCAAACTCGCTGCATCTAAGTTATCGGCATCAATATTTACTTGAGTTGCCTTAGCACGTGCCTCAATTACTTGCGTTAGTGTTTCTTGTTCGTGTGTAGCATATCCTTTCACAGTTTCCACTAAATTTTTAATTAAATCGGCACGTCTCTGATATTGATTTTCCACCTGCGCCCATGCCATTTTAACGGCTTCCTCTCTCTTTACCAAACGGTTATACGTTCCCCAAACAAATGGAACTAAAATCAACAGGAGTATAAAAATTGAGAACCAAATTATTACTTTTTTACCCATATAAGAAAAATTTAAAAGTTTAAAATTGGGAGCAAAAATTTATAAAAACAGTATTATAATTTCTTTTCTATTTGCTCCCATAGTTAATAGTTTGTTTTAAAAAATCATAGCCAAAGCTACAATAATAGCTATAATAGTTATCACAAGCATTGCAATCTTAGTCTTGTCTTTTGGATATTGTCCGGTTACTCTTCCTGTACGTCCGTTTACAACAAACTGATATACCTTATTGTTGAACTTAAACGCACTTATCCAAACCGGTAGCAGCAAGTGTTTAAACTTAATATTGTTGTATTCTGTATGGCTTGAATCAATTCTTTGGTCATCACCACCAATATCAACTTTAATTGAGTCTTCTATCACTATGTCCATTTTTTCCTTTGCATCGTCTATTGCTTCACGAAAATCTCTTTGATAAATTTCGGTAAGAAATCCAGCTAAAAACTCTTTTTTATACCCAACGCAGTTCATCATATCCCAGTTAGTTAGATTTTTTAAAATACTATCGGGAAGTGATTTGGATGCAGGTATTACTATATCGTCGAAGGGAACTTTAACACTACCGCTTGTATAGTACCAATCGGTAACAGTACGGCGTACTTCTTCGCCTTTGCTATTACGTGATACTTCGGTTCTATGTTTACCACGCTGACCTGTATATTCAGTATAGGTATCAGCATCGTAAGTCCAAAATGGCAAGTACACTCCTTTAAAGCTATCGGTTGTTGTACCGTACTTTTTAAGTTGCGTTGGTAGAAACCATTTTTTTCCTAACCATTTTTTAAAGTTTTCTCTACTTGCCTTTTCAGTTACTTTGAAAGGCAACAGATATTCGGGTTGCCAAAAACGTTTTACCGAAGCCTCATTCATAATCAGCGGAGTACCACAAAAAGCACATTTTGCAGCCGAAGTATTTTCGGGTAGTGTAGTTGTTGCTCCACACTGACGACATTTTATTTCCGGAATTTCAATTACCTCTTCCTTGTTTTCTTCGTCGGCACGATTTTTCCAATATTCAAAATCGTTTTCTTCAATTTGTACAGGAGTTTTGTCTAATCCGCCTTTGTATCCACAGTAAAGACATTTCAAGTCTTCATCAGCTGGCGAGTATTGCATATAGCCACCGCAAGATTTACATTTGGTTTGCAGTACGTCGGTTATGGGTTGTGTATTGATATCCATATTTCGATTTTATTATGTTAATAGAGACGTGGTTTTCCACGTCTCTATTAATTAGTGTTTACTTTTTATCAAATCTGTTTTCTCCTTCTTCACTAGGTTTAATAGCAAGGATTATGAACCAAATCGAGCCAATAATAGGTATCAAGTTGATAAATATCCATCCGCCACCTTTACCAATATCGTGCATACGACGGACACCAACAGCTAATGAAGGTACTAGTAGCGCTAGCTGGACTATTATTTGAAGGATTAGGAATATCCAATAAAGAGCTTTTGCTCCTCCAGATATGTTTGTTAATATGCTAAATATGATATTAATAATAATCATTACTAATACGAAAGACCAAAACTCTCTTGTATTGGCTCTACCTTTGAAGTTTGCATAGTTTTTTGTTACAACGTTTTTAAAAGTTTCAATAATTTGTTTCATGATGTTTTGTTTTTAAAAGGTTTATAATTAAATTAAAGTTTATTATCAATAGTTACTTATAATCCACCTCTACATTACTCAAACCTATGCCACGGAGTTGAGTTTTGCCGTAGCTACTGCCGTTATAGAGTTGTTTGAAACCGATATCCACCATGCGGTGTGTGCCGTCAGTCATTTTGAAAATGATATAAGCGGTTTGGAAACGGTCTACGATAACTCCAAAGGCATTACGGGTATAAGTCCAATCGGGGTTTTTGATAATGGCTTTTACCGGAACGCGTCCGTCGTCGTAGATGGTTTTGGCAATAGCTATCATTTCAGCTTCAAGTTTTGGGTCACTGATAGCTGCATTAGGTATTTGAGCAGCTCCGCTGCCTATATCTTCTTTAATGCCGGCATATATATCCATCCATTCCTTTTTTATAAATGCTTCCCACTTAGGATAGTTATTGGTTTTCAAGTTTTCATATGAAGCCAAAGCATCTTTGTAATCCTGATCTTCCACTTTTTTCGGGTGTGTGCGCATATCTTCAGCCGCTATAGCCAATTTATAACTCTCATATACACCGTGAGTCCAGTTTTTATCTTTGCTGGCTTTTACGGTACCTACCATCGTATTGATAAATGTGTTTTTTACATTTTCAAAAGGCACGAATTTCTTGTAAAGTTCCATCAGGCGGGCTTCTTCGGCTTGCCAATGAACAAGTTTTTTTTGTTTTTCATCTTTAGGTGCTCCTACGAGTAAGCCATTTTTCAATCCATAACCAAACCTTGCATATCCGGATTTACTAAAATAAATCATTCCATCATCGTCTTCTTCTTTCGAAAATGCCATAAGCATATTGGTATTTTCGTAATCGAGGCTGATTTTGCCTTCTTCCATTGCCCGTATCAGCATGCGTGCCTCCATAAATAAGGGATAGGTTTTTGCCGGAAATGCTTGGAACGCGGCTAAATTCGCGTTAATAATCACATCTGCCGGAAGTATAGGATCGTCAGTCTCAAACACATATGCAACACAAGGAGCTTCACCATCCGCAGCCATTAACCACGTAAGTACTTGACGAAGAGGGTGATGTTCAAGATAAGTTTCTCTCCCGCTTTTGGTATAATAAAGACCCGGAATAGCATAATGTGTGATATAAATATCGTAATCCAATTTTTCATACGATTTATTCAGTGCACTCATCGACACGCCCAGCATGGGGTCTATGTCTGTTGCATTAGCATTTTCAACTCCAAGTTGAACGTTCTCGGATGCCTCGGTAACATTCTTTTCAACTGTACCGGAAGCTTGTTCGGCTTTTTGATCCGTTGTTTTTTTTACTTCTTTAGTTGCGGCTTCTCTGGCTTTGTTTTTTGCTTTGTTAAGCACTCCGCCAAGTTGTGCGTTTGCTGTGCTTTGTATGGCAAACGCAAGAATTAAAAAGACGATAATTTTTTTCATGTAATTATGTATTTAAATGTTAATTAATATATGAATTCTTAATAAGATTGCAACTTTTGAATCAGTTGCAACCGTAGTTTAATTTTATAGCGGTGGTGGAACTGCTCCGAAATACTGTGCAAGCGAAGGTACGCTATTAGCAGCAGCCCAAGCAGGCATTCCTTGTGTCCACACCAATGTCTCGGCAGTAATTTGTCCCTGCTGAATCATTTGACTTAATTGTTGCATGTTAAAAGGACCTTGCTGCACACCGTTAATAGCAACGTGATACATAACTTGCGTTGGTATTGGTGGCGGCGGTGGTGTAGCTCCAACTTGTTGTTGCTGTTGTTGTCCGCCCTGCGGATTTACCATTTGTTGTGCCATTTGTCCTGCCATGGCAAGTCCTATACCTGCTCCCATAGCGTCACCTGCAAGATGTCCACCTCCGGCAGGATTATTAGCAGCATCTTTAAGCGAATCGGCAAACTGCATTTGAGTGTAGGTTGTCATATTGCCAATAACACCCATACTAGTACGTTTGTCAAGCGCTTCTTCAACTGCCTCAGGCAACGAAATATTTTCTACCAAAAAACGAGTTAGTTCTATACCGTATTCGGCGAAATCGTCTTTAAGAGCTATAGTTAAATCGTTTGAAAACTCGTTTAGATTAGCTGCTAAATCTAATGCAGCAATTTTAGATTCTGCCAAATAGTCGGTAAATTTGGTAATAACAAAGTTGCGAAGTTGTTCGCTTATACCTTCGGTTGTGAATTCGCCGCTAGTTCCAGCTACGTTGCGAATAAAAGGTATTGGGTCGGGTTGAACCTTAAAGTTGTACGAACCAAATGCACGCATACGAATTGGTCCGAACTCAGGGTCGCGCATCATTATCGGATTAGCTGTTCCCCAACGTTGGTTCAAAAACTGTTTAGTGTTTACGAAATAAACGTCTACCTTGAAAGGAGAATTAAAACCGTATTTCCATCCTCTTAAAGTAGTAAGAATGGGCATGTTTGCGGTAGTAAGTTCATAACGTCCCGGTTGATACACATCGGCAAACTGTCCTTCGTTGACCAGTACGGCAACTTGAGTTTCGCGTACGGTGAGCTGTGCTCCATTTTTAATTTCCGCATTGTAACGAGGGAAACGCCAGATTATGGTGTCGCTCGTTTCGTCTGTCCATTCGATGATGTCAATAAATTCAGCGAATGCTTTTTGTTTGATTTTGTCAAATAATGCCATAGTCTGTAATGTTTTTAGAATTTTCGAGTTTATATATATATTTAATTTTTGTGTTTGTTACATCAAAGCAAAGTTACATATTTTTTTGTTTAATAGCCCATTGCTAACAATAGTTTAATACTGCTTTCTGAAAACGATACATTATAGCTCTTTGGAATACCTAGAAACTCCTTAAAAAGGTCTTCGGTTTCATTGATTATCGTTTTGTTTTTTCGTCACAATGAAAAAATCCTGATAAAGAAAAGTATGTTCTATTTATATCCATAAAGCTACAACATTGTTTCAGGCTGTGCTTCTAAGAAGAACTGATTTGATTGTATTAAAATTTTGTTTCATAGAATTGGGTTTTATTGGTTATACTTACATTGCATTTTTTTATGTAATACAAATACTTGACAAAGGTAATAATATTTATATAAATAAAAAATTAATTAATTTTTATTTTTTTACTTTGGGTAAATTTCTAGCTTCAATGTTTTCGATTTTTCTCCACTTACCTTCTTTAAATATGAATCCGTCGTAAGAATCGCCGGCAGGAACTTTAAATTTACCTTCGTTGAACATAGGACTGTTTTTTGGAGCTATTGAAATTAAATGATCGAAAACTACCATTTTTACCTTTTTGTATTTTATTTTATTTCTTTTCTGTACCTTTATATATTGTTGGTCGTATTTCAGAACAAAACTTGCATCAGGCTTATGTTTAAAGACTTCTCTATTGAAGATTCCGTTTTCGTTAACAATGACAGGATTGCCAAATTTCACAACTTCGTCATCTGTAATTACCAAAGGTTCAATTAGTTTGCATTTGCAGTTTTGGTCGCCTGATTTCCAACCTAACAATAAATAGTGAGTTTGCTTTTTATACTTTTCTTTAACAATATCGTAATATATAGCACCGTACCAATCTTCGGGATAATAAATATTATCGGCATATACCTGATTACAATTACTGTTTTTAGATGTAAGTTTAAATACTTTTCCGGTATTAAGTCGTATCAGTCCGTAGTACATGTTTCTGCCTATAGATGAAGCAAAGCCCCAAGTAAAAATCTGCACTTTTTCGTCAGGAGACTTTATTTTATTTATCCCAACAATTGAATCTATAAGCGGGTCATTAATCTTAGTTATACCAAAAAGTTGCTCGATTTTGCCGACAAGTATATTGTTGAGCAATATTTTTATAGAATCTGTATTACTATTTTTTATCTCAAGCGATAGATTATTAATTTCTTTCAGAAGCTCGGTTTTATTGTCTTGAGAATATAGTTGATTAGTTCCGAATAATAAAACCAAACATATTGATATAAGGTGCAGTATGTATTTCATGTTTAAATGCTTGAATTTGCCGTTTTAATTTTAAACGTAGCAAAATGTTACAAATTGTATACTTTTACTCCAAAAATACAAATATCGCAATAAAATAATGGAATTAATATCTTTAAACGAAAGAATCTCGGCATTGCATAACTTATCAATACTTCTTGATGCAGCCGTACCGGAAACAGAAAATAAAACTTCGGACTTTTATCATGAAGTTGAGAATTTTAAGCAAGAATGCCACAAGGCAAGTGTTTCAAATCCGTGGTTTGAACTGTCTTTTATTAATTATGCACTTAGTCAGTGGGCTAAACTACTGAAAAATACAGAGTTGAAAAAATGGGTTGCTCCTTATTCTATTAGCGATTATAATAATGACCCGAAAAAAGTTGCAGTTGTTATGGCAGGCAATATTCCTATTGTTGGGATGCATGATTTTGTTTCGGTATTGATTACAGGTAATATTTTTATTGGTAAATGTTCGCATAAAGATGATGTTTTATTGCCGGCAATTGCTAATTTATTGTGTAAAATACAACCCAAATTTAAAGACTACATTAGTTTTGAGAGTCATATTTTACCTAAATTTGACAAAATTATTGCAACCGGTTCCGACAATACTGCCAAGTATTTTAATAAATACGTTGGTAAATATCCGTCAATTATCAGAAAAAACATGAATAGCGTTGCAGTAATTGATGATACAACGAGCAAAGATGAATTATCGGCTCTATCCGATGATATTTGTCTGTATTTTGGTTTGGGTTGCAGAAGTGTTTCCAAAATATATATCCCCAATGATACTGATATTATTGATATTATTTTCGGAATTGAAAAATATCGCAAGCTTTTTAGCAATCATCACAGGTATAGCAATAATTATGTTTATCGCAAAAGCATATACCTAATAAATAACACCGACAAAGTACATGATAACGGCTTTATGCTGTTTCAGGAAGATACATCTTTTTTATCTCCGATATCTGTAATTAATTATCAGAAATACAGTAACTTAAATGATGTTGTTGATGAAATAAAAGCTAACACAGATAGAATTCAATGTGTTGTAGGTTCAGAGAAACTAAGTAGATTGATAGACAATGTAGTACCTTACGGCTTATCTCAACAACCACAACTGAGCGACTATGCCGACGGAGTGGATACAATAAATTTTCTGAAATAAGTTTTTGATAAATAAAAAAAGCTACCCATCTGTTAGGTAGCTGAATTTTGCGGAGAGAGAGGGATTCGAACCCCCGGACCTGTTACAGTCAACGGTTTTCAAGACCGCCGCAATCAACCGCTCTGCCATCTCTCCGTTGCAAAAGTAAACCTATTTTTAAGAATACAAAATTTTTTTTACTCATTATTAGTTTTATTTACTCGTAAAGAAAATAATTTACCGTGCAACAAGCTGATTTACAATAAATAAGATTGTAAAATATTAATTTACAGAAAAATTAGCGGAAACAGAAACGATAACTAAATAAACTACGACTTGCAATATTCTTCAAACGTACCATCGGAGTTGAGTACTATTATTTTGTTGATTTTCACCTTGTCTTTTGCATTTGTATCGATTGTAGCGTTAGTTTTATACTCAACTTTATCTTCCGATTTCGCAATATTTGGCTCTTTAACAGCGTTTATAGTACTGTTAGTATGAATATTAGAACTTAGCTTCTCCGGTTCTGTTTTACTGATATTAGCATTGCTACGTTCGGAAAATTCAAGATTGAATTTATTAATATCTGCAAACAAGTCCTTCATATTAATATTATCAGTTCCATTTTTTAATACAGATTCCTGTTCTTGTGCCTTCTCCTTACCACTTGTATCGACTTGTGCACTTCCAACTTTATTGTTTTCTACTTCGTTATAAGATGATTTTTTGGCATCAGTCATTACTTCAACATTACTATCATCGTTATTTTCCATACTTCTAAACATTTTTCCTTTACCTAAAATAAGCCAATCGGGATTGACTTCCGGAAAATTTTCCAAAATATTTGTAACAACATCTAAGCTAGGGTTATTTCTGCCACTAAAAATATGTGATAATTTCGATTTTGAAGAATCAATCTCATCGGCAAATTGAGTCGATGTTAAGTTGTACGCATTAATTAAAGCTAAAATTCGATCTTTCATAGTACGGTATTTTTTGTTTAATAATATCAATATGCAAATGTAAACAATATTTATTATTTACAAAAGTTAATTATTTAGATATGAAAATAAGTAAACAATTGTAAATAGATAAAACCGCATACCGAACAAATGTAAACCGACTGAATTTAGTTAAAGTACAACTTCACTTTTTAAAATTAAACACTTTAATATCAATGTTTTACATTTAAATTTGGCTTTTTGTTGGAAATACTTAAGGTAGCTTATTATTATTGATTCTAAGCATCAATTAAGATGTTATAATAAACTGATTTACAGTGTGTTATATTGAAAATATTGTAAGGAAATATTGGATAAAGTGAGGATATGGCACGTAATACCATGTATTTCAATGTGTTATAAAATTTGATTTACAAATGTAACTTATTGTCGTTTCATGTTATTTCACATATGTAAACTTTATTTATGGATTAGTGAGTTTACATTTGTTGTTTATGTTAATTATTAATTTGTTATTGTTTTTTCAACATTATTTTATACGAAATTCATACTTTTGAAGAAAAATAAACTATGAATACAAAATACAAATCTATTTTACTACACACTGTCCTACTCCTTGCTTTACTACAAATTACTTCTTGCGGTTCTAAAACCAATTACACAGAAGATAAAAGCAAACATATTGTGGTTAGTATTTTACCACAAAAGTATATTCTACAGAATTTAGTCGACACTTCGTATATGGTTAGTGTTTTAATGCCACCAGGAGCTAATCATACAAATTTTGAACCTTCGCCTAACCTACTTACCGAACTTAGCCAATCGGATATATTATTTACTTTAGGATTATTTGGTTACGAAGAATTGTGGCAAGAAAAGTTTTTGAGTATTAATCAACGTCTACAAATTGCTTCAACTTCTGATAATTTTCCGAAACTTATAACCGAAACTTTACAAGGTGGAAAACAATTTACCGATCCGCATATTTGGTTAAGTATTTCGGGAATACGACAAATATGCATTAATATGTTAGAAGTTTTGACAGAAATTTATCCCGAAGATAAAGAATTATTTGCTAAAAACTTTAAAATATTTGATGAACGGCTTATTGCAGCTGATAGTGTGATTAAAAAAATACTTGCTGACAATACTACCGAAAGCTTTATAATTTTTCATCCATCTTTAAGTTATTATGCCAATGAATACAACCTTGAGCAGATTTCGATAGAAAAAGAAGGCAAAGAGCCAACTATTAGTTATTTGAATAATATTATAGAAACTGCCAAATCGAAACAACTGAAAAATGTTCTGGTTTCTAAACAATTTGATACTAAACAGGCGTATGTTGTTGCTGAGCAAATTAACGGCACTGTAGTTGAATTTAATCCTATGGAAGAAAATGTTGTAGATAATTTGGTTCACATAACCACGTTGATAACAAAAGGTGCGCAATAAATATTAAAAAGTAGATATATTTGTAGTTTTATAATTAGATATGACAAAATTACTTTCACTACAAAATGTTAGCGTTGGCTATAATCAAAAAGCTGTTTTAGAAGATGTAAACCTTGATGTTTACGAGTATGACTTTATCGGCATTATTGGTCCGAACGGTGGTGGCAAAACTACTTTGGTTAAGGCAATTTTGGGTTTGGTTCCTTTAATTGCTGGAAAAATTGAATACAATTTGAAGTCGAAGAATATTGGTTATTTGCCACAGCATTTTCATTTCGACAAGCAGTTCCCTATCCGTGTTATTGATGTGGTTTTGTCGGGTTTATTCGATTCTAAAAAAAATATTTTAAGATTCAGCAAACAAGAAAGAAAGCAGGCTAAGGAGATTTTAGAAAAGATGGGAATTTTAAATCTATCAAATTTTTTGATTAGTGAAATGTCGGGCGGACAGATGCAAAGGGTGCTTTTGAGCAGAGCGATGATTTCAAATCCGGAAATACTGATTTTAGACGAGCCTACAAGTTACATAGATTCTAATTTTGAAAAGGAACTGCACGAAACTTTAAAACACCTTAATGAAACAACCACAATATTAATGGTTTCACATGATATTGGGACTATATCGTACTACGTAAAATCAATAGCCTGCGTTAACAAGAGTTTGCATTATCACAAAAGCAACGTAATTACCCAGGAACAATTGCAGCAATACAACTGCCCTATTCAGCTTATTACTCACGGCGATGTGCCACACACAGTATTACACAATCACTAAATATGAATATTTCAATTTTTTCAATGCCGTTTTTCTACAATTCACTGATTGTTATACTATTATCAAGTGTTTTGAGTGGTCTTATCGGGACGTATATAGTTACCCGCCGATTGGTTTTTTTAAGTGGAGGTATATCTCATGCTTCGTTTGGGGGAATTGGTATAGGTTATTTTTTGGGGATAAACCCGTTAATTGGAGCTGCCGGCTTTAGTTTACTATCGGCGTTGGCAATTCATTATGGAAATAAATCTTTAAAATTACGTTTCGATTCTGTTATTGGTATTTTATGGTCGTTGGGAATGGCTTTGGGTGTTGTTTTTATTTATTTAACCCCAGGATATGTTCCCGACCTGATGTCGTACCTTTTTGGAAGCATTTTGTTAGTCAGCATTACCGATATTTTGCTTTTGGGAGTGCTTACCCTGATTACTATTGTTGTTTTCAGCGTATTTTACTACCAAATATTATTTATTTCCTTTGATGCCGAATACTTTAACACAAAGGGTGTTAAAACCAACATTTTCGACTTGGGATTATTGATTTTGGTCTCGTTGGTTATTGTTGCCAACATTAGAGTAGCCGGAATTGTATTGGTAATTGCATTGCTGACCATACCTGCCAATATTGCTAATATTTTCACTAATGATTACAAGAAAATTATCGCACTTGCTATGCTATTCAGCTTGATTGGAAGCCTTGCCGGTTTGCTTATTTCGTTTACCTTGAATATTCCTTCAGGAGCTTCAATAGTATTGATGCTGGCTATAATTTTTTTGCTATGCAAATTTTGTATGTACTTTGTTAATAAGAAAAGACGCTAATTGTTTACCACTACTGTCCGATAAAACATTAAAAAGGACGCCTTTCTACGGCTCATATTTATTGCCTTTAGCCGTTGGCTATTAGCCGTTGGCTGTGATTGGTGATTGGTGATTGGTGGTTTGTGATTAGAAGCCATTAACTCTTAGTCCGGAAATTTCGGTGCCAAAAGCCAAGAGTTAACAGCTAACAGCCAATAGCAACCCAGTAATTAAAGATGTTTATAGAAAAATAATGACTGTTAATAAACGTTGAGAAATACTTTTTAATCTTCAACCAGTTGATTATCAGAAATTTTAAGTATTTTTATTCCGTAGTTTTCCAATCCATTATTTGAGTTGCTTTTGGTAAAATAAAAGTCTGTCGATAATCCTTTATAGTAAATGTTGCTGTAGCTATCTGTGTTTTTAGAATTAAAGTAATAAAGCGTATTTAAGAAAAACATTCCTATATCGTAGCCAAGGTAAGGAAGTTGTCTATCTACAGGGAATGCGTTGAATTTATCTTTAAACTTGTAGTTAAAGTCTTTGACTTTTGGAAGTTCGTGATTAACATAGTAAGTCGAAAATTGTGTGTAATTAAAATCGGTAAGAAAATTTGTGTTAACATCTATTCTATCCCACTCGTCGAAGCCTGCCAAATCGATAATGTAGTTACCTTTTCTGGAATACAACAACGAAACAAACTCTTTAACTTTTTCTTTATCGTTGGTAAAGTAGATTATTAAGTTTTTAATATTGGGTTTCAGTTTACCAACAACACCTGAAATGCCGCCATTTTTGTAGCTAACAACCGAATAGGTTGTGGTATAATATCTGTTGTTATTCGTTGAATTTGCTATTTGGCTAATGCAGCTTTTGTAATTTTCTTCGTTATTATCGACTAAAACAACATTTACAGTTTCCGAATAATGATTTTGAATATAGTTGCTAACAACGTATCCTATTGAATTGTATAGCGGTTGCACTTTAATTACTTTACTGTTTCCGTTAGTAATATTTTCACGTTTCGACAATGGATTTATAATAGGTATATCGTATCGCTGAGCAAATTTGGCAGCGACCGAAAAAGTGTGTATAAACAAGGGACCAACAATTAAGTCCATATTTTTCATTTCTTCTTTTTTCAAAATCGCTTCAATTTTGCCGGTTCCCTTTTGTTGGTCGGCATCGTAGACGAATAATTTAATTTTTAGTCCGTGTTGCACAAGCGAATCGACTGCAAGAGTGAAACCACCGTAAAACTGCATAAATTGGTAGAAAGTGCTGTTAGGGTCGTTTATTTCTTGCTCTGATGCTGAATAGTTTTCGACATCAAAAGGCAACAGCAAGGCGACTTTAAAAACATTATCATGGTTTCTTGGATTGTAGTACTCCGATTCAAACAGATTTTGAACAAAACCGTCTTTGTTTTTACCAATTTCGAGTATAGGAGCTATTTTTGAACCTTTGTCGGGTCTTATTTTCAATATCATTCCGGCTTTTAAGCCATCTTTAAGTTGTGGATTAAGAATTATAAGAGAATCTATTGAAACATTATATGTGTTTGCTATTCTGAATAGTGTTTGTTTGGGTTGAACAAGAATGCAGTTTTCGGGAATTTCAGACTTTATTACAAGTGGGTCTATTGCAGGTACAACAACTATTGCCGAATCTTTTTGTTGATGCTTTGGTTTTTCAACGACTGTACCTTCGGTTTTCAAAACCCAATTGTTTGAAGGCGGAATATTAACTATCGTACCTTTTTTAAGCCTTTTTAGGTCTGGGTTTGCCTTAAGCAACGATTCGGTGGTAATATTAAACTTTCGAGCAATACCGTCGAATGAATCTTGCTTTTTAGCTTTGTAAGTAACAAATTCTTGTATGGTATCGACTGTGGCTTTGGTAAAATCGGGAACAACTATTTTCTTTTCTTTTACACTTTTTGCTTCCTTAGGTTCATTAACTGTTAAAGTCGTATTCTTCTGATTTTGTGGTATTTTCAGAGCCTGAAATTCTGAAACTTCGCCTTTCAAAAAATCGTTTTCCCGCCTAATCTCATCAACAGTAACTTGATAGGCATCTGCAATCTTATCAATAGTTTCTCCCTTTTTTACAAAGTGCATATAGTAAGGTTTTCCTTTGTAATGCTCAATAATCGTCGATTTTTCAACCTTAACATTTTGTGAAAATAGTTGAGTAGCCGACAGATTAACAGCAAGAAACAAACAGATTAATAGTTTTGCAGATAATTTCATTTTACAAATTATATTACTTACAAATTTACGGCAAAATTACGATATTATTTGATAATAATCTCATCAAAAAAGAACCACGATTTTCCGCCTGCGGCATAATGCCAATCGGGCATAATTTTCGTGCCTTTAACGTCAAAACTAACGTATTTAATGTTATTAAATTTACCCGTAAAAACGAAGTCTTTGATGTTTTCTTCGTCTTTTTGAATCAATCCGGGCGCATATTTGCCGACAGATGTATAGTTAATTCCATCTTCCGAAACCAAACACTCTATCGATTGCGGATGCAATATCCAACTTTGCGGATAATACATTGAACTGATTATTATACTATCGAAAGAAACATTTTTCTCCAAATCCAAAATAAGTTTTGTATCTTCGTTTTCCCAGCCTATCCAATGTACGTTGTAGTCGTTAGAACCCCTAACGCCGTTCGTTAGCAGTTGCACATCACCTTTCGAATATTTGGCACTTGCTGCAACTTTTGAAGTAATTTTCTTTTCAAAAGCAAGGTTATCTTTGGTGTATATGCGTAAAAAACGCATAGTCATATCGTAATATTTCTTTGGAGTAAGACGCGATTCGTTGAGATTTCTGACATTATTATTTTTACAAGTATTGTAGAAATCATCGAGCACAGCAAGCATTTCTTCCTTAATAATATAATCTTTGTTCTTTTTGTTGTACCAACCCCTTTTGCCTAACAAATGCTTTTTGCCAATTTCCATAACTGTGTACTGAATGGGCAGTCGAGCCACTTTAACACGTTGATAAACATACGGATTGTTTTTTACCGCTTTTTCGGCTTTATCGAAAAGTTTGTTGTAATATTTCAGATTTTTTTCTGAATAAATCGTGTTTTCGTGCGACGTTGGATGCTCATATATATTGAGTTTATCGCCTGATTTCAGAAGTTCTTTTTCTAAAGTATTAACGTATTCTAATATATATTTTGACGCATCGCCGAAGTATTTCTCAATAAAAACTTGCTTTGTCGAATCGAAATTAATATCAGGATTCCACAAGAGACGAGCTATCAAGTAACTTTTAAGTTCTGACATTTCGTGACCAATAAGCGTGTTAGTCTGCTGAAAATGAGATTTTACATTGTATTCGTTGAAAAATTTAATGTTAGGTTGTAAAACATGCAAATTGGGGAAAGGATAAGAAAAGTGAGCAAAATCGACTGTGTAATCCCAAATCATTATATTATCGGTTAGCGCCGACCATTGCTTTATATCTTCGACAAAACTTGCACTTGAAGGGTCTTCGGCAATAGGCATACTCCTATTTAATTCAATAGTACACAAAACGATTTGAACGTTTTTTGCAGGTTTTGTGTATTTTGGAGCTTTGCGAGTGTAGCTGTACGCCAATGTTGAGATTATTTTATCGGGAAATTCTGCAGCAATATTGTTGACAAACTGCAAGAGCAAACCCGAAGGACTACCTTCTTTTTCAATAGTTCGAGTGCATTTTTCACACTTACAATAAGAGTCGTTGTCGTTTTGGCTCACCGACCAATATTTACGGTCGGGTTGCTTAAACATTTCATGTTTCAATTTGGTTATTGCTCTGTTCAATACTTCCGGATTTGATAAACATAATTGAGTTGGAAAATGTTTGTCGTTGTAGTATGCGTACAAGTCGGGATATAATTTATAATACTTTTCCCATGGTATAAGATTGTTGAACGTATGAACGTAGTAGTTGTTCCCAAACACTTCGTAAACATTATCCAAACGCATCCAATTTTTGTACTTTTCGTTGTCGACAAAGCTACCGTTTACGTTTCTGAAAACATTGTAGGGTTTGTCATTCAAATTAATATTTTCGGGAATAACAATTTCTTTAAGTTCGGCAACAATTTCCACATCGGGAGCTAATACGTAAGAGTTTAAATATTTTTCAATAAATTCAATAACTCCGTACAGAGTTCCTTTGTCGGTTCCACCAACAAAAAACAAGTTGTTGTTATCGGCAAATATCTGAAACTCATCTTCTTGATAACTATCCTTTGTTTTATTTTTGGTTTTGCTGAGCAATAAAGTATTGCCAATGCTAATCACGTTTTGGTTCTGTTGTTCAGTTTCTTTTAAGCTAGGAACAACCACGCCTGTCGATTTAAAGATATACTCTTGCAGGTACTCAGCCGCAGTAATATCCGACTGACTAGCCGATTGGGAAACAATAATAACGTAATCGGACTTGTTATCTTTAACAATAGCCAAATTTTGAGCAAACGAGCTAATACCAAATAGCCAAAGTGCAATTATAGAAGCAATCTTAAAAACATTAATGTTCATAATGGATTATTAAAACAGTTTTGAAGGATAAATTTTGTTATCGACAAGTTCTCTAATCTTGTTTACAACCGTGGGTTTATCTTCTTTATAAGTAACTCCAAACCATTTTGCATCGGAAGTTAGAACCTTTACAGATGCTTTATTGCTTTTGATAAGCAAATCAATTGCACTTGGGATATAAAATTCCGATTTTGGCGTATTTATGTTTTTGTCTAAAAAGTCGATGAAAAGCGGTTGAGTGAGTTCGAAATACAAGGGAGTAAATCCCCAAAAGTTCATCGAAACTTTTGAGTTGGAATCAAGAGCAACCATGTTTCCATTTTCATCGATATAGCCTATTGTTCCGTTGTAGTTTTTAATATTTGTTCTTTCGGTAACGGAAATAAGTGTGTCGTCGCTACTAGTGTTACAAACTCCACGTGATACTACGCCATTTTCCGACAAAGTATTACCAACCTGGTATGCAACCATCGAGAACATATTTTGTTGAGATTCGCTTAAATTGGACAAGAAATCGCTCATAACCTTGAACGCTTCAAAACCATAGAAGTCGTCGCCATTGATAACTGTAAACGGTTCATTAACAATGTTTTTAACGCACAATAAAGCATGTCCTGTTCCCCATGGCTTTTCTCTTTCGGCAGGCAGAACGTAGCCTTCGGGCAAATAGTCGAGTTCTTGGAAAACATAATCGACATTGATGTGTTTTCTTACCTTATCGATGATGATTTCATTAAATTCTTTTTCAAAATGTTTTCTGATAATAAAAACAATTTTGCCATATCCGCTTCTGATGGCATCAAAAATAGAATAATCGATAATTGTTTCGCCGTTTGGACCAAAAGCATCTATTTGTTTTAATCCGCCAAATCTGCTTCCCATTCCGGCTGCCAAAATTACTAAAGTAGGTTTCATATTTTTATAATTTAATTCGTTTTATGATACGTTAAAAATTGCGTTCATTGTATTGGCATAAGCTCCCATGAGAGTAGTATTTTCGCCAATTTCTGATGCAACAATATTTGCATCTCTTTTTATTTTTTGTAGCGCATATTTATTAATACTGTGCTGTATGGGATCAGTGATGAAGTTTCCGGCAACAGCCAAATCGCCGCCAATGATAATCATTTCGGGATTGAAAAGATGTATCAGGGTTGTTATACCTTGTCCTAAACGTTCGCCTATTTCAGCCAATTTTTGTATAGAAAAGAAATCTCCTTTTTGGGCTGCTTTAGTAACAGTATTTGCATCTATCGACGAAAAATCGTCATTAACCATGTTTCTAATAATACTATCCGAACCTTTTGAAAGGTCGTTTATTATATTCTCAATCAACACTCTACCAGATGCAACTGTTTCGAGGCAACCAATTTTGCCACAACTACAAAGTTTACCGTCGGGTTGAACCTGAATATGCCCGAATTCGCCGGTATATCCTGATGTTCCATGATACAGTTTACCGTTGACAATAATTCCTAAGCCTACTCCCGACCCTACTGTAAGATACAGAACATTTTTTTTACCATTTGCTTTGCCAAAATATAACTCGCTTAAAGTCATGGCTTTAGTATCGTTAATAACGAAAGCAGGGATATTCAGCAGGTCTTTAAAAATCACGTGAGCCGGCTCGTCTTCTTTCAGGTAAGTGTAGCTCATTCCGGTTTTTATATTTATTAGTCCCGGAATTGCAATACCTGCTCCAACTATTTTATCTGTATCTATTTTCGAGTCTGATAAATATTTGTTTACTTCAACCTTTATAAAAGATAGTATATCGTTGGTAGTTTCAAAACCTTCGTTAATTGTTTTTACTTCAATTTTAGGATTGCAAACAAAATCGTACAGACATATCTTGGTATAGTATCTGCTTATGTCCAATGCTAAGATGTATTTAGCCTCGGGATTAAGCCCGTAGTAGTTCGGACGCCTTCCCCCTTTTGAGACTCCTTCGCCCAAATTAATAACTAAGTTGTCTTCGTCAATTAAAGATTCAACTGCTCTGGTAATTGTGGGAGTACTGTGCTCCAAATTGCCACTTAAATCGGGGATAGATTGACTACCGTTTTTATACAAAAAACGAAGTATTTCTAATTTTAGCTGCCTTTTTCGTTCGTGAACAAATTTTTTATTGGCATCTTGCGGAAGTAATATTGTTGTATACATGGTAAAATGTTAATAAAATGTTGTAGTTTTTTTACAAAAATATAAAAAGATAATAAACCTAAACAAATTTTTACCAATGTTTTTACAAATATATTAATTTCGGAGCAAATTTCAATTTTTTAATTGATGAGTTTTAATAAAAAAAATATTAGCACATTAGTTTTTTTGGCTTTTACTTTCCTTATTTCATTTGGTTGTTACGAAGTTAAGGGACAATACGCTAATAAAAACATTATGGGCATTTCGTTGGGTGTTGGGGTCAATAGGTTAAAACTTGTTGAAAGTGGCAATATTCATATTCCTAATTCCGATAGTATTAAAAAATTTGATCCTGCAATAGTTATTGCAGCCGGTGCCACATACGAAATACCTATTGTTTTTTTGAACGACAGATTTAGTGTTTTTAATGAGTTGTCGTTCAGTAATTTTAAAACTTCATACAATAAAAAATTCTCTAACGATATTGGCAACAACCGAATTGAACACATTTCCGAAGATATTAATATCACCTTAAATTCAATAACATTGAGTAATGTTGTAAAATATTCGTTTACGGATAAGGAGTTTAAACCCTTTATCGGTATTGGCATATACAATACTTTTATTATTCCTTCGGTAAACAAATATGAAATAAATAAAACTATTGTCAGCGACACAACTCTGTACACTTCGTACACTACAGAAGCTATTCCAAGAATTACTGTACATGGTTTTATGATGCTCGTTTCGGCAGGTATTAATTACAAAAATTTTGGATTTGAACTCAGATTTGACCCCGGATTTAATTATTCCAACAAATTTCAGTTCCATGCTTATGCAAGTGCAATATATGGTATTGTAAACATTCGTTTTTTCAGACCATAAAAACAATTAGCATAAAAAAACGAAAATAATCTTTGATATAACAAAAAAATATTACTTTTGCAAAATCAAATTTGGCTTCGTAGCTCAACTGAATAGAGCATCTGACTACGGATCAGAAGGTTGCAGGTTTGAATCCTGCCGAAGTCACTTCTTAAGTTAGCTGTTAGCCGTTGGCTTTTAGCCATTAGCAATTGTGGACGGTGACGAGTGACGGGTGATGAGTGATGAGTGAATGAAGCGTTACACTGACTAATAATAACCGTTTCTTATTTCCAATTTTTAATTTCTAGTCCTAGAAACCACGTAACTCGTAACTCGTAACTCGTAACCCGTAACACGAAACACCCACCACCAATCACTATTTTTACCCCCATTTTGTATTTTCGCAAAAAAAAGTAAATTTGCAGGCACTTATGTTTGATATCTTAATGCTAAACTTATATGTATTTTCTACATCCTAACATATTGTATGGTCTCTTTTTGATAGCAATACCTATCATTATTCACTTTTTTAATTTCAGGAGATACAAAAAGATTTATTTCAGCAATGTAGAGATAATCAAGAAGTTAGATAAAAAGACCGAAAAGAGAAGGAAGTTAAAACAAATACTTATTTTAATTTCTCGAATATTAGCCATTTCGTTTTTTGTTTTTGCATTTGCACGACCTGTTTTTAAAAATCATGATGCAGAAAAAATTGCCGAATCTCGAAAGGCTATTACTTTGTTTATCGACAATTCGTACAGCATGGATGCCAATAGCGGTAATATTTCGCTACTTACAGTTGCTAAACAATACAGCAAACAAATAATTGATGCCTACAATACCGACGATATTTTTCAGGTTCTAACCTGCGATTTTGAAAGTAAACATCAAAGATATTACAACAAGGAAGAAATAAATTTGCTGATAAACGATATTAATTTTACTTCCAAAAGAAAAACCATATCGGAAGTATATCAACGCATAAAAAGCATTCAGCAACAAAACAAAGTGAATAATGTAACCCTTTACGTTATTTCTGACTTTCAAAAAAATGCTTTCGATTTTGAAAATCTGCCCCCCGACTCTACTATGAGTGTGTATTTTATTCCTGTTAAGTCAACTTCTAAAAACAATTTGCATGTCGATTCAGTTTGGTTCGAAACTCCTTTTATTCAAGCAAATACAACATTAAAATTAAATGTTCTACTTACTAATAGTTCCGACCAAAAAATTGAGAAAATACCATTAAGACTGTACATTAACGGTCAACAAAAATCTATTTCAAGTATTGATATAAATCCTGAAGAAAAAAAGGTTGTTGAAGTTCCATTCTCAACAGGTAATAATAGCTTGATATACGGACATTTTGAAATAGACGATTACCCCATAACTTTCGACGACAAGTTGTATTTTGCTTGTAGACTTAACCCCACAACTAATTTATTGGTAATTAATGATTTAAATGCAAATGTTTTTCTAAACAAGCTATATGCAAACGACTCGTTAATCAATTACGAAGTTCAGAATATAAAATCGCTAAATTACACAAATCTGAATAAGCATAACACAATAATACTCAATGAATTATCTACTTTAACATCGGGTTTTATAAATGAAATAGCAAAATATGTTGAACATGGTGGAAATTTGGTTATTTTGCCAAGTGCTAAATCTAATCCCGAAATCTATAAAAATTTGACAACATCTTTAAAAACAGCAAATTATTCGAGTTTAGACACAACCAAAATTGCAATTTCTTCATTGCAAAGCAGTTCACCACTTTTCCAAAATGTGTTTCAAAAAGACGTGCAATCGCAATCCGACTTGGGTTCTGTGAGTAAATATTTTAATTTTAGCAATATCCCCTATTCTGCGTTGGAAATCATGCAATTGACGAATCAAAAACCGTTTTTGTTGGCTCAAAAATCGGGCGACGGCTATGTTTATCTTTTCGCAACTGCAATGAACACAAACCACACCGATTTTGTCGGCAATCCTTTGTTTGTTCCGACATTCTACAATATTGCTATTAACACTCCGGCATCGTATAATTTGTACTACACAATTGGAAACACACAAGTTTGCGATGTTAAAACTGAAGTTCCTATAACCGAAAAAAATATTGAACTTAAGGCAATAAACAAAAATATAGTCAGCAAACCCGACGTTGTTAAGGTAGGCAATATTGCCAAAATAAGTATAAACAACGATATTATTGATGCCGACAACTATTATTTATTACAAAACAACGAAGCAATTGCAACGCTAGCTTTTAACTACAACCGTTTGGAAAGCGATTTGAAAACGTTTAGCAAAACCGAAATAAACGATAATGTGAAAAAACTATCGTTTTCCGACAAAGATGTTTTATACGAAAAAGAAATTAACATAAAAGATGTTATAATTTCGAGAGAAAAAGGCAACGAAGTCTGGAAAATTTGTATAATTATGGCTTTGGCAATGTTGTTGATAGAAATATTATTAATCAGATTACTTAAATAAAAAGATATAACTATATATGAGTTTTGACGATTTAGATGATACATTTGAAACCTTTGATGAGCAGGACGACAGTAACGAAATGTTAGAATCTGACGATGGCAAATCTGCAGGCAATTCCGATGAGTTTGTTCAAACGACCTATTTGTCGGGAATGTATAAGAATTGGTTTTTAGATTATGCTAGTTACGTTATTTTAGAGAGAGCTGTCCCCGAAATGCCCGACGGATTGAAGTCGGTGCAAAGGCGTATACTGCACAGCATGTACGAGCTTGAAGACGGCAGATACAACAAGGTTGCGAATATTATCGGTAACACAATGAAGTATCACCCGCACGGAGATGCTTCTATTGGTGATGCTTTGGTTCAGCTCGGACAAAAGGACTTGCTAGTAGACACTCAGGGTAACTGGGGAAATATTTTAACAGGCGATTCGGCTGCTGCCCCTAGATATATTGAAGCTCGTTTATCGAAATTGGTTTTGGATATTGCTTTCAACCCGAAGATTACCGAATGGAAACCAAGCTACGACGGCAGAAACGACGAACCTGTGCACCTACCTATAAAATTTCCGGTTCTTTTAGCTCAAGGAGCCGAAGGTATTGCAGTTGGTTTGGCTTCAAAAATACTTCCGCACAATTTTAATGAACTTATTGATGCTTCTGTTGCGTTTTTGCAAAACAAACCTTTCGTACTGTATCCCGATTTTCCAACCGGAGGTATGGCAGATGTATCTAAGTACAACGACGGTCTGCGTGGCGGTAGAGTCAGAATCAGGTCGAAAATAAATCAAATTGATAAAAGAACTTTGTCTATAACCGAAATACCTTTCGGAATAACCACTTCATCGCTTATAGACAGTATTATAAGTGCCAACGATAAAGGAAAAATTAAGATTAGGAAAATAGACGACAATACTGCTCAAAATGTTGAAATAATAATCCACCTGCCTGCGGGTGTGTCTCCCGACCAAACCATAGATGCTCTGTATGCTTTTACTTATTGCGAACGCTCGGAATCGCCGAATGCTTGTGTTATTTTAGATAAAAAACCACAGTTTATCGGTGTTTCGGATTTGCTTAAGTACTTTACTCTTAATACCAAAAAACTTTTGGAAATTGAGTTGGGAATTAGAGCAAAAGAATTGATGGAAAGCATTTTATACAATTCTTTGGAGAAAATATTTATTGAGAATAGAATTTATCATCAAATTGAAGAATGCGAAACCTGGGAATCGGTTTTGCAAACCATTGACGAAGGTCTTGAACCATATAAAAGTCAGTTCTATCGCGAAATAACCGAAGATGACCTTGTAAAACTTACGGAAATAAAAATCAAACGAATTTCGAAATATAATTCCTTTAAAGCCGACGAAATTACCAAAAAATACGCCGACGAACTCAAACAAGTTCAGTACGACATTAGCAACATAACTGACTATACAATAAGTTATTACAAAAAAATAAAAGAAAAATACGGCAAAGGCAGAGAGCGTAAAACTGAACTAAGAAGTTTCGACACTATTGAAGCTACAACGGTTGCGGCTGCCAACGAAAAGCTATACGTAAACCGCGAAGAAGGATTTATTGGAACCGGTATCAAAAAAGACGAGTACGTGTGCGAATGTTCTAGCATTGACGATATTATTGTTTTTCACGAAGAAGGAACTTTTATTGTAACAAAGGTTAGCGATAAAGTTTTTGTTGGTAAGAATATTATACACGTTGATGTTTTCAAGAGAAATGACGAACGCACTATTTACAATATGATTTACCAAGACGGTAAAAACGGCATAGCTTACGTAAAAAGATTTTTCGTCAAGGGAATTGTCAGAGACAGAACGTACAGCCTGACAAGCGATAAACCAGGCACTAAGGTGCTTTACTTTACTGCAAATCCGAATGGCGAAGCCGAAATTGTAAAGGTTCAGCTTAAACCCGCTCCGCGCTTGAAAAAACTTGATTTTGAATTTGATTTCTCCGAATTAGCTATTAAGGGCAGAACTTCAAAAGGTAACATATTGAGCCGCAAAGCTGTAAGAAAAATCACTCAAAAAGAAAAAGGTGTTTCCACACTTGATGCCATCAGCATTTGGTACGATGATGCAGTATTAAGACTTAATACTGAAGAAAGAGGAAAATATTTAGGCGATTTTGACGAAGACGAAAAGATTATCACAGTCAATAAAAATGGTGAGATTAGACTTATGACCTACGAACTTACAAACCGTTTTGACGATGACTTGATTTTGATTGAAAAGTACAATCCCGAAGTGCCCATCACTTCCATTTATTATTACGCCGCCAGAAAAACCTTTTTCATCAAACGTTTTATGTTGGAAGATACCGACAAAAAGCAAATAGCTTTTCCTGATGACGAAGGCAATTATTTTGAAAATATCTCCATCGATAAGTATCCGGTCATTAATATTCAGTTCGACCATAAAGTGAATAAAAAACAAATAGAACCCGAAACCATTAAAGTAAAGGATATTGTTGATGTAATGAATATTAAAGCAAAAGGTAAAAGGATTTCGCAAAATGCAATAAGAGATATTATTTGGCTTGAACCCGAACCCGATGAAGATGAAAAGAAAGACGAAGCTATAGACAATGAAGTTGAGACTTCTGAAACAGAAATCGAAATTGAAACTGAAACAAAGGTTGAAAATACGAATGAAGCAAAATCGGAAAGTTTTGATGAAGATATCGATGAGAAAAGTAAAGATACCGAAAAACACAAGGGTAAACAAATGACTTTATTCGATTAATATTTGTAAACAAAAAAGTTTGCTATGTACGCTAAAAAAACATTTAAACTTGCTATTATCGCTATTGTTTTACTGATAACTTACAGTTGTTCAGTTGAATACAAAGTGGCAAGAGATTTTGTTAAAAACAGGAGTAAGGTCGATATTTTACTTATGGTCGATCCTTTTGTCGATATGTACAATCAAACAGTAGAGATAGATTCAACCCTATACTACACCGATTACCAATTAGATTCAATTGCGTGGTATAACTCCAAAATTGTTCAATTTGTCGACAGAGACAGATTTATTAACACTTACAAAAACAAATTGACAACTGAATTGAAAAGATATGGTGTTAGGGTTGTTGAAGAAGATAGTATTAACTCGTATTTCAACTCCGAAAGCAAAAGCAGCTGGTTAGTAAACGTGTCGGAATTTCAAGTTATGGAATCGTATTTTTACCAACCTGTTTTTAAGATGGATGCTACCGAATACGACGATGAGTACGTTAAGTTATACAGTTTGGATTTTTCTTTATGGTTTGAAATAACTAAAATGAACTCCAATATTAACGAAAAACTCAATCTCGATGGATACGTTGAAGAATATATTGAACAAGATACTTATTACGACATCAATTATATAAACAGAATTTTACCGGATGATTTATACAATATCGCCGACTCCTACGGCGAAATGCACGCTCAATATATTTTCGATTATTTGCTAAACAATTATATCAAGCGAAACACAAGACCCGACACTACAAAAAATTATTATTTCCACTACGAGCCTACATTTAATCTGCTTTTCAAAACTACCGATAAATAACTTGTCCTATTTACCTTATTAAGTTTATAAACTTATAAAACAGCATAAACAAAATAGCTATCGATAACAACACCAACAGTTTATTCTGAAGTGTTTTGTCGATATTTCTTGCGGCTTTGGTTCCAAAAAACACTCCTAACATCGCTCCTACGGCAATTAGCAAGCCTATTTTAAAGTTAACCAAACCGTTTACCGAAAGACTTATCAGTCCGGAAGTAGAAGAAAAAACCACAAAAAACAAACTTGTGCTGACTGCTTTTTTAATATCGTAACGGAAAAACACAATTAAAGTAGGCAAAATAATTATGGCGCCGCCTACCCCAACGCTAATACAAATAAGTCCTACAATTAATCCCAACAAAAAAAGCAATCCTTTCGACTCGATTGGAGCTTTATCGGTAGTATAAGACATATTGGTCAGCATTTTAATTACATTAAACAGTTGAATAGCAATCAAAACACATAACAACACAATTTCAGGTACAAGTTTCATCACGAAACCGCTGCTCAAAGCACCTACAAACCCACCTAATCCTAGGATTATAGCAGGCTTTACATCAAACATTTTGTGTTTAATATTTATCAGTGAACCGAAAACTGAACCAATCATCATTGGTACAATCGCTATACCAACCGATTCTTTCATGGAATAACCAAACAAAAGCATTATTGGAACAAGTACGGTTCCTCCGCCAATGCCAAAAAAGCCCGATAAAAACCCTACAAAAATTCCTAAAACTATTAACAATACTATTTCCATAACATATAATTACATTGTTAAATTACGTGAATATGGCTTAACTGACAAGTCGGAAAAGTCGTTATTTATATATTTAAAATGACCGGCAATTGCAACCATTGCGGCATTGTCGGTAGTGAATTGAAAATCAGGAATATAAACCTTGCATTGCATAATAGTTTGTAGTTTATTAATTTCGTTTCGCAATTCCGAATTAGCCGAAACACCACCTGCTATTGCTACGTGTTTTATTCCCGTCTGCTCAATCGCTAAATACAATTTTTGCATGAGCGTGCTAATTATGGCTTTTTGATACGAAGCACAAATATCGTAAACGTTTTCGGCAATAAAGTTTTCATCTTCCTTAAGTTTATCTCTCAAAAAGTAAAGCAACGAAGTTTTCAATCCGCTAAAACTATAATTCAAATCGTCAATACGCGGTTTTGCAAATTCAAAAGCATCAGGATTTCCCATTTTGGCATATTTATCAATAATAGGACCACCCGGGTATGGCAAATCCATCATTTTTGCAGCTTTATCAAATGCTTCGCCGGCGGCATCATCAATGGTTTGACCCAAAATCTTCATATCATCGTAAGCATTAACTTCCACAATTTGAGTGTGTCCGCCCGATACGGTCAGGCATAAAAACGGAAAAGGCGGATTTTCCTTGTCTGGCGATTCTATAAAGTGAGCAAGCACGTGAGCTTGTAAGTGATTCACAACGATAATCGGGATATTCAAACCCATTGCAAACGCTTTCGCAAAGCTGGTTCCAACCAATAACGAGCCTAACAATCCGGGTCCTAAGGTGAAAGCAACGGCGTTGAGTTGTTTTTTATCTATTCCTGCCACTTTCAGAGCTTTATCTATCACAGGAATTATATTCTGCTGATGAGCTCTCGAAGCCAACTCAGGCACTACTCCGCCGTATTCTTCGTGCACCTGCTGATTGGCTATGATATTCGATAACATTACTCTATCTTTTATAACAGATGCGGACGTATCATCGCATGAAGACTCAATCCCTAATATGTATATTGGCATAATATTTTATTAATTCGGCTAAAAAATATAATACTTTGAGTATTTTTGTATTCAATTTGCAAAATTATTAAAAATTTAAACTCCATACTAGTAGGAATATTTGTGGCAATTTTGTTGCTACCGATATTTGTATTAACTGCTATCAGAACCACAGCGGTACACAATTATATTGCCTACAAGGCGGCTAATTATTTGTCGGAAGAGCTTAAAACCGAAGTAAAAATCGAAGGTTTTTATTTTAATTTTTTATTGCATCCTGTCTTCAACAATATTTCAATAAAAGACCAAAAAGGGAATATATTACTTAGTGCCGATAAGTTAGAAGCAAATTTAAAAAAGGTTGAAATTGCAAAGCAACGCATTGTTTTAAGAAATGTCGAAATCATTAACGGCGATATTAATTTATGTAAATACGAAAACGATTCTACTATTAACCTAAACTTTATTATCGACTATTTTTCGTCTTCTTCCACTAAAGAAACAACTACCGAAAAACCGCCATGGACTATAGCTTTTGAAGGTGTTTCTATAATAAACACGCATTTTAGCTTCAATAATCATAATACCGAATACGTAAACGATAGTACAATCGATTTTGCGCATTTGGATTTGTCGAATGTTAACGTCGATGTAACTAACGTTAGCATCATAGAAGATAAAATTAAAGCCAATATCAAAAATCTGTCTTTTGCTGAGCAATCGGGTTTTACACTCAACAAGTTTAGAGCAGATGCTTATGTTTCTAGTGAGACAATAGATTTGAAAAATTCAGTAATTAAGACAGATGGTAGCTCATTAGATATGGATTTGGCTTTTAAATACGATAGTTGGAAAAGTTTTAACAATTTTCTTGAAGATGTTTCAATAAACAGCAACATAAAAAAGGAGAGCAAATTAGATTTCAACGACATAACCTATTTTGCCGGCTCATTGAAGGGTATGCGAGAAACAATCAATCTTTCGGGTAAAGTCAATGGACCTGTTGCTATGCTAAATTTGAAAGATTTTAACTTATCGTATAACAAAAATACCAATTTTTCGGGAGACATCAGAATTACAGGTTTACCTAATATTAATGAGACTTTTATTCGTTTAAAAATCAATAAGCTAACATCAAACACATCAGACCTTGCTAGTATAAGTCTTCCGTCTCGCAGCGAGCCAAAATATCTCGAATTGCCTAAGCAAATTATGAATATTGGAAACTTATCGGTAAATGGCAAGTTTGCAGGGTTTTTCAACGATTTTGCTGCCGAAGCCGAAATCAACACTGATATTGGTGCTTTAAAAACAAATTTATTGCTTACCAATAATTCAAATCCAAATCTAATTGCTTATAAAGGGTTCATATCATCACATAATGTTGATGTTGGCAAACTGATTGACAATGATATTTTGGGCGAAGTTAGTTTTACCGGAGATGTATCCGGAAAAGGCTTGAATATCAACAATGCCGATATAAAATTCGACGGAAAAGTTGATAAGTTGAATTTTAAAAACAATGATTTTAACGACATTCAAATAAATGCGAAACTAAAAAACAAAATTTTTGAAGGAAAAGTATTTTTAGACGATGAATTGGCTGCTATTGATTTCGATGGCAAGTTAAATCTCAACGGCAATTCGCCGGATTTCAATTTTGTTGCTCATCTGAAAAACATCAACTTGTCGGCTATAAATCTGATGCCACGCGAAGATTCTTGTGTTTTTTCAACCACAATATCCACTCAAATTGTTGGCAACGATCTTGATAGCTTAGACGGAACTATTACTTTTAAAAACACCGATTTCAACTACAAAAACAAGAATGTTAAATTTGATAATATTGTTGTTGCCGTTGATGATACCAAGCCTTTTCAGAAAAAACTGAGCCTTAAAAGCGATTATTTTAGTGCTAACATTTTAGGAAATTACAATTACAATAATTTTAAAGATTATTACAATCTGATTGTAAACAACTATATTCCGTCTATAATCAAATCCGACACTATTGTTGAACAACATTTGCAGGATTATTTCAGCTTTAATATCAATTTAGATAATGTTAAGCCTATAACTGAAATG
>JAQVEX010000025.1 GCA_028697555.1 Lentimicrobiaceae bacterium
GAAGTGCGAATAGCCAAACACGATGCCAACGGCAATTTTCTGGGAGTAGCATATAGTGAAACCAGCAAAGATTACCAACCCTACCACGTAGCAATATCTTCCGACCATCGCTCGCCTGGTGATGGAGGATCTCCATTTGCCATAGCAATAGCATACACCGATTATACTGCTGTTGAAGGTTTTTCTTGGTTAAATTATGCTTATTCTCTTGATGGTGGCAGTTCTTTTACCAGGAGGGTAATATACAGCTTGGAGGGAGAGCGTAAATTAGGCAGAGTAGATGTCTCATTAGGCAAGGCACGTTCCGCAATATTCGGAATGGCGGGTATAGCCTTCGAAATGGGTGATGCTGACGGATATAACTGTCGCAATATCGGATTTTTGGCAAACTATATGGATTACGACAACAACTTTGCTTGGTCGGGACCTATAAACTTATCTAAAGTAATTCCCAACGCCGAAAATAACACACGAAACCCAAAAGTGCAATGGTTTGGAAACAGTGAGTTAAATCCTACTATTGGTGGAGTTAGCTCATTTAATTTTATCGTTGCTTTTGATAGAAGATATAGTGAAAGTGATGTTGATGTTAAATATGTTTATCCGAAAACGAGTTTTAATATAGGCACAGGACACACTCCTGCAATTAGTGACTTTGATTGGGCAAGTCTAGATGATGCTAATTCAACAATTGACAGAGATGTAGCACTTTCGTTTGATAAACAATACAACCACTACTTGGCTACTTATATAAAAGAATATGGTAGTTCTTTTAATATGATGTACAAGTATATTGATACAGATAAAATAAACGACCAAACATATTGGACTACTCTCGGATGTTACAGCATGGCTATGAAAAGCAATACAGATAATGCCTACTCAACTTCTATAGATATAAATCCTACCAAAAACCAAGTGTGCTGGTCGTGGACAACAGACTCTCACTCTGCGGGCAATAACACCGTATGGACAGATGCCGAATGGAGTACTGTTGATATAGGAAAAATAGTTTCGGCGGATGGGAAATTAAATATATTTCCAAATCCTGCTACCGACGCAATTAATATAAAACTACAAGATATTGACAAATACTATGTAAGAATCATAGATTTTCAAGGTAAACTTATTAAAGAATTCAACTTTACAGGTAACCAAGCTGAAATTAGTTTGGATAATATACCCGCAGGTATTTACATGTTAAAATGTAATTCGGGCAAAAAACAATATACCGAAAAGTTTATTAAGTCACTATAACAAAACACATAAAACAAAACTTTATATCCTAAAAAATTAAAAGTCATGAAAACAAAATTTTACTTATTGTTAATCGTCGTTTTGGCGTTGAGTTTCTCCGCCTCGGCTCAAAGATTTGGCTCAGATATAGTATTACACGAATGTACGGGTGATTATTGGGCAAAACCAAAAATATCAGTAGCTGATAACGGATGGATATATGTAATGATGAACAAATATGGACATCCTACAGAAAAAGATATGAGAATATTTTATCGCTCAACAGATGGTGGTGTTACTTTCCAAGAAATCTCATCTGCTCAAACTGCTAGTGGATTTAAAAATGCAGGACGCGATTTCGTTGTAACCGGCAACGATCCGTCAAACATTTCTATTTGGTACTTGTACGCTGTTAATAATACGGCAGCACAATCAACCTCTGTATATTTAAAAAAAATGGATGCTAACGGGCAAAATGGAACTACTATAGTTTTTAAGACCTATGATAACACCAAAACCTATGATGTGGCTATTGCTACCAACGCACGCTCGCCGGAAACTGTTTGGAGTCCATTTACCATTGGTTTTGCTATGACTACTTACAGTATTCCCGAAGACAGAAGCAATGTCGATTACTGGTATTCAACCGACGGAGGAGCCACATTCAACAAAAAATGGGTGTATAACAAAGTTGGGTCGGTGTTCGGCTCTATTGATTTATCTATCGGACAAGCAAACGCAAGTGCATATTGGCCTTGTGCAGGTGTTGTATTTGAAATGGACAAAGAAACCTCCGGTCTTGGCAACATAGGGTTTCAAACTTTTGTTGCAGACGGTTATACTGTTTCTGATGTTTTGCAGGTAAATAAGAAATATAGCAGTTATGTTACGGCTAAAGAACCAAAAATTCAATGGCTGTGCAACAACACCTTAAACGAGCCGTACAACTTTATGATTGCCTACTCTAATTATTGGAATAGTAATGATTGGGATATTATAAAGATTCATCCCGAAGCTGGTTATGGCTTGGGTGCATCACACACGCTGGACAATTTAGATTGTAAATATATCGCAGGTAGCGTTACCAAAAATGAATTTTATCCGGACTTATCATACGACAAAAACTATAACAACTACCTTTTAACTTACGTTGAAAATGAGGGCGACAAATATGTGCTGAAATATAAAACACAGCATTATACTAAATTTGATCAAGGGTCTGGTGGATGGACACTTGTAGGCGATGTTTCTTCAGTCTCTTCCGGAAATGAACGTTTTTTCTCTCCTGTGGTGGATATTGACCTTACCCGTACAGAAGCTTGTTTTGCATTTGAATATTACCATTGGGGATCACCTAGTATTACCCGTTTGCTTTTTGATTCCGAATGGAGTACTGTTGATACAAAGGAAATAGTTTCGGCAGACGAAAAGTTGAGTATATTTCCAAATCCCGCAACCAACACAATAAACATTAAACTTCAAGATAGTGATAAATATTCTGTAAAAATTATAGATTTTCAAGGTAAACTTATTAAAGAAGTTAGTTTTACAGGCAATCAAATCAAAATTAGTTTGGAAAACATGCCTGCGGGAATTTATATGTTGAAAATAAATTCGGGTAAAAAACAGTATACCGAAAAGTTTATTAAGTCACTATAACAAAATACATAAAGCTAAACTTTATAATTAAAAAAAATCATGAAAACAAAATTTTACTACTTACTAATTGCCATTTTAGCGTTGAGTTTTACCGCTTCGGCTCAAAAATTCGGCTCTGATGTAGTACTACATGAATGTAGCGGAGATTATAGGATACAGCCTAAAATATCAGTTGCCGACAATGGATGGATATATGTTTTAATGAACAAATATGATCATCCTACCGAAAAAGATGAGACAAGAATCTACCGTTCAAAAGACGGTGGCGCAAATTTTGAACAAATCTATCATGGAATCACTCCTACGGGTATTAAGCAAGGAGGACGCGATTTTGTGGTAACAGGCAGTAATGAGTCGGATATTAATATCTGGTATTTATATGCTGACAACAATATGACAATACAAAAAACCAGTCTATATTTAGTAAAGATGGATGCTGATGCAAAAAATGGTTCTACTATATATTCTTTTAGTTATGAGAACACTAAGACCAAAGACGTTGCTATAGCCACCAACGCACGCTCACCGGAATTTGTATTTACACCATTTATTATTGGTTTTGCCTTTACCAACCACAGCATCGACGTTGATAGAGGTAATGTTGAATATTGTTATTCTATGGACGGTGGCGCCACCTTCGACAAAAAGTGGATATACAATAAAGTTGGTTCATCCTTTGGTAGTATTGATATCTCTATTGGGCAAGCAGATGAAAATTTATATATGCCGAGAGTGGGTATTGTTTTTGAAATGGATATACATACCGAAAACAATATTGGTTTTATCGCTGGTTATGCGTACGGAGGTGATATGACTGATGTTTTACAAGTAAATAAGAAATATTCAACTACTTTTTCAAGCTATGAACCAAAAATTCAATGGTTGTGCAACAACACCTTAGACGAACTAAACAACTTTATGATTGCATACACTTGTCAATATAGCAGTATCGATTGGGATATTATGAAGATTTTTCCTAAACCATCTTATGATATCTATAATCACACCCTAGATAATTTGGATTGGGCTCATGTTGCATCGGCACCCGATAAAATCGAAGTAACCCCTGACTTATCATATGACAAAAAATACAACAATTACCTTTTAGCTTATGTCGAAAAAAATGACGACGAATATACATTAAAATACAAAGTTCAACATTATACTAAAATAGATCAAGGTCCTTCAGGTTGGGTACATGTAGGCGACGTTTCTTTATCCTCTTTAGGAAATGGTTATTTTTATTTCCCTGCGGTAGACATAGACCTCACCCGTTCAAAAGCCTGTATCGCATTTGAATATCACAATTCAGCATCACCAAAGGTTACCAAATTGCTTTTCGATAGTGAATGGAGTACTCTTGATTCAGAAAAAATATTTTCGTCTAACGGAGAGTTAAATGTATTTCCAAATCCCGCAACCAACACAATAAACATTAAACTACAAGATAGTGATAAATATTCAGCAAAAATCATAGACTTTCAAGGTAAACTTATTAAAAAAGTATGTTTTGCAGGCAATCAAACCAAAATTAGTTTGGAAAACATGCCTGCGGGAATTTATATGTTGAAAATAAATTCGGGTAAAAAACAATACACTGAAAAATTTATTAAATTATAATAACCAAAATTCAAACAAAGTTTTATCTTTGCATGAAATAATTAACTTAATAACAAACATCAAAAAATCAAAAATCATGAAAACTAAATTTTTATCATTAATTTGCCTATCCCTTATATTGGCGATAATGGCATCGTGCACAGATGAACCAATAACTAAAAGTATTGCTATCAAAAATCAAAAAGTGGCATTTAATATTGCTTCAACAACTCCATCAAAGGGCAACTTCTCAGTTAATTTTGACGAAGGAGAAGAAGTGCTATTCGAAGGTGAAATTAACGTCGCAAAAGTTCTTGACAGTATCGGATTCCCACTCAGCAGCTTAAATTCTTTTGCAATTACAGGTGGAACACTTGAAGAAGAAATTCCTTCGGGATATGACATGCACGGACTCGTAGGAATGAAACTCTATTTTGACAATACTGATAATTTGGTAGCTAGAGCAGACGTAGTTGAAGAAGGTACAGTACTTCGTTTTACCATTGTTAATGGCGAATTATTAAACAAACTTGAAAACGAAAAGCTATACATAATACTTGTTGGTACACGTCCTAATGTTGATTTATCCGTAGAACTTGTAATGGATTTTTTGGCAAATTTCACTTTGGTCGATTAATTTAATAAAGTTAAATAAACTTATAAAATCTAGTCGATTTTAATTAATGAAATAGAAATCACCCTTTGGGTTAGACCCAAAGGGTGATTTATTATTAGGGACATACACTTTTTTTTAGCTTGTTGTGTTAATACAATCTTACTACTTTTGCGAGCATTATTATAATAAATCTTTTTTTATGAAAGCTATACTTACCATAGGGTTGCTGATTTGCTCCAATATTTTTATGACTTTTGCGTGGTACGGACATTTAAAACTTGCTGAGTTTCCGTGGTTTAGCAAACTATCGCTATTTGGAATTATTGTTTTTAGTTGGGGCGTCGCTTTTTTCGAGTATTGTTTTCAGGTTCCTGCAAACAGGATTGGGTTTATCAACAACGGCGGACCGTTTTCGTTGGTTCAACTTAAAGTGTTGCAGGAAGTTATAACGCTAGTAGTTTTTATGGTTTTCTCTTACGTAGTTTTTCAATCGCAGATAAAACCCAACCATATCATAGGTTTTGCGCTGTTAGTATTGGCGGTGTATTTTATTTTCAAGTAATAGAATTATCTCTATTCTTTTATTGCTCAATAATATTTGTAAACAATTTTTATTACGGGCGAATTGCTCATGTCTGCGGGATTTGTTCCTGGTTCGCCTTCCGGAACAGCTTTGCCTAATTCCTCATAATGCTTTATCCAGTAAGCGTCAATGCTATCAGTTTCGGGGTTTTTGAAAGTCATTGCCAAAGGTTTAAAAATTGGCTTATCTAGCGAATCTAAAAATGCAAAACGAACCAACTCGCTACAATAAAATTGATTGTTGGTTTCATCGTAAGCGTAGTCGTATTCTTTACCTAAGTGGCTTTCGGCGTTTTTTATAGCACCCGGAATTGTGTATTCAAACTCCTTGTGCACCCTCCCTACCGCCATTAAATATTTGTTGTTTAGTACTGCTGTCTTTTCAAAATATTCTTCTAATGGCGTTTTTACTACACCCTCAGGAGAAGTTGCTTCTATAACAAACGTCTCGTCATTTTCAATACTCACAATTCCGACGTGTGTAAAAGGAATTTCCATGTCTTTACCTGTGCTGGTTTGAATAGCGACAAGCAATTCAGAATTGCCCTCCCCGACCGAAAACAGTAAATCACCGGTTTGTAACTTAAATTGGTTTTCTTTCTCAGCACAAGATTGTACGAAAATCAAAATAGAAAGTAAGAAGTATAGTTTATGCATGGCATGTTGATTAAATCGTTTTGGGTGCAAATGTAATTGCTTTGCACGATTTATCAAGAAGACTAATATTTTATATCATATTTCCCTCTCCTACTTCAAATAATCTTCCGCCAGAGCAACCCAGTAGGTTGCGCCTCGACTTAGCATGTCTTGATTGAAAACGTATTTTGGGTGGTGTACCATAAAGGTATCGCCGTTGCCAATCATGCAGTAGGTTCCAACTTTTTCTTTAAGCATAAATGCAAAGTCTTCGCTGCCCATGTATGGATGCATGTTTTCCACAACTTGGTCTTCGCCAAAGGTAGCTTTTGCAACATTTGCAGCCCATTTTGTGTTTTCGGGTGTGTTTATCAAAACAGCTCCGGCAACACCCTCGCGAATTTCATAAGCACAATTAAACGATTCGGCTTGAGCTTTGGTAATAGAACGGATTTTGTCAAGAACCATGGTGCGAAGGTCTGGCTCCATATTTCGGATACTCAAACGCAAGATAGCTTTCTGTGGAACAGCATTGCCTGCCACACCCGATTGGAACGCACCCACATTTACTACCGAGTTTTTCCAAGGCGATACATTACGGCTTACAATGGTTTGTAATGCCATTACAAGCGATGCTCCGCACACCAATGGGTCTATGCTCAACTCAGGCATTGAACCGTGCGAACCCTTACCTGTCAACTCAATTTCCCAGTTATCGACTGCAGCCATTGTTTCACCTTCTCGGAAATGGAATTTGCCTAAAGGTAAGCCCGGCATATTGTGCATTCCGTATACTGCATCAACAGGGAAACGTTTGAAAAGTCCGTCTGCTACCATTGCCGGTGCACCTTCCATGGTTTCTTCGCCAGGTTGGAATATAAAGCGAACAGTGCCGTTAAAGTTTTTAGTTTCTGACAAATATTTTCCTGCACCGAGTAGCATTGTAGCGTGTGCATCGTGTCCACACAAGTGAGACCAACCTTCTATTTTGCTTTTGTACGACAAGTCGTTGTCTTCAAGTATTGGTAAAGCATCAAAATCGGCACGCATGCCTATGGATTTATTTCCGTTGCCCACAGTTAAAGAGCCAACTACACCTGTTCCGCCAATGCCTTCAACAACATCATAACCCCACGATTTCAGTTTTTCGGCAATATATTTTGCCGTTTTAGGAGTATCCATATTCAATTCCGGATTTTGGTGCATGTAGTCCATCCACTCTTTCATTTCGGGTTGAAGTTTTGCAACTTCGGATAATAATTTTTCATTCATGATATTTGAATTTTTATAGATTTATTGTGTTATTTTATCAATTTCTAATATGTTTCAGTTGGGTAGTGGCACTAACCAACTCGTTTCCTTCTTTCTTTAACTTAGATTTTAAGTATTCCCTTTAATATCTTTAAGTAATCTTAATTGTTTCATCCACTCTTTGAATACCCTATAAATCCAGATTCATTATATCCTTACGCAAAGTCGATTCAATTTTTTTGCAAAAACTCGTATGTTATAGTATTTTTAACAAAACACATTTACAATTGCAAATATAATTGTTTTATCGAGAAATATTGATGAGATTATTTGGTTTTTTACAAACTTTTTAAGTAAGCTGCAACTTCTATTTTATCATCAAACTCAAGCCACATCTTACACTCAAATTGTCTTCCAAAAACACATTTCCCATAACCCAACCTTTTGATTTTGCATCTAACTCAATATAAGGCTGCAAATACCCCATTGGATAGGAACCTCTAATGCTAAGCATTCCGCCTAAACTGGCTTCTTTGGTCGTAAAAGACTGGTTTTTGGGCTGTGTCCAGAGCATACCTCTACCGCTAATCAAAAATTTGTTATTTAGTAGTGGCTTATCTATTATTGCACCTTCTATTCCAAAAAACGATGAATTGTAGTTATTATAGTTGTGAAGTGCGAAAAAGAAGTTATTTTTCGGTGTTTTATAAAAAATATCAAGACTAATATCGTTACCAAAGGGAGTTAGCAGGTGCCTGACTGCAAAACTTCCGTAGTAGTTTCCTTGTTCAGAAGATTTGAGCTTGAATTTTGGAAAACCAACTAAATGTGGAGATAGTATATTTAGCCATTGCAAATTTCCTTGTCTTTGTAGATATTTAAGTTCTTCGTCGCTGAGTTCTGAGGGTTTTATATAACGATTGATACCCACACCCGAAGGATGAACTCCCCTATCTTCATATGGTCTGTCGGGGTTGAATAAGGCGTTTACCCACGTGGTAAAGTCGGAACCCGTAAAATCACGTTTAGATATGTCTGAACCCTCATTTTCGTTTGATTCGTCAATTAATTTGTCAAAAACTTCTGCATTGCCCGAATTTCTGACATAAAAAATATTGCTCATGGTACTTAACCAGTAAAAAGGAGCATGTGGCAAATCCTGATTATAATAAAAATCGTTTTTCTGTAAAGTCTGAATTTGGTGATATTGCCCTTCTAAACCTGCTGTCTGAAGTCTTATAAAATCATAAGTATGATTGTCCGATAGGCGAATTAAATCCTCATCCTTGACCTTTCTTACAGAAACAGTTGCTTGCCCAAAAGGAAAAGTGTTCATATCGTTAAAACTGTTAATTTCTCTCCTTGTCATAACAGCCCTATGATATTCCTCGTGAAGCCAACCATAACCAAAAGGAACATAAGATGTAAAAATATCAAATCCTGCAGCAATGCAATAATTATATAAAATTCTTAGAAACTCATTTTTTGTCTTGACCATTTTTTTTATTCCATAATGTGCTGACGAATACAGATTGTTTGACATAGCCAAAGATTGCTGCATGCTTGGATTGGCAAAGCCGGTAAAAAAATTACCTCTTATATTAGTTGCATAACACTGATATGGCAGGTCTATTAATGGAAAATCTAAAATAAGTCCTACTGTATCGGCGTTGTTTTGTGTTTGTGCCAAACTAGCCTGTTTAAAAAACAAAAGCACAAATATGAATATCAATATTCTTGTTTTCATTTTATTTGTTTTTTAATATTATCTCAATTGGTATTCAATTATTTACAATTGCAAATATAATTATTTTTTTGTAAGATATAAACAAAGTTTTGGTTTATCCAACCATGCTTTATTTCTTAATAGTAACTTCTCGGATTGATTTTCATCGTAGGTTTTCTGAGTTTATCTTTCAAGTTAATATCAACCATCCATTGCTTTTTATCAAGAACTAATTCTTGTATAAAATACTCTATTTCGGGCAAAAACTCTTTCATTGGGTAGCTGGCAACTTCGTGACCAATGCCTTCCATTGAATAGAAAACGTACGGATAACCTTGCTTTCTGAATTGCTTTGCCAAAGATTTGGAACCAAACATTCCTAACCTAAAGACTCGGATTTGCTTGTAAGGAACCATATTGTCGCCACTACCATGGAAAAACAGCGTGGGAGCAGGATTTATTATGTACGATGGCTTGCCTTCTTTGCTGAAAATAGCTCCGGCATAAGAAATTACACCTGCGTATTGAAACGATTGTGGAAGTACGCTTGCCGATTCTTTTTGATTGCGTTTTTCGTAATCGGCTTGCAAAACAGTAATAGCTCCCGCACTTGAACCGCTGATAATTATTTTGCTTGTATCGATATTTAACTCGTCGGCGTGTTCTATCAAATAATCCGTTGCCGAGTACAAATCTGCAACTGCTATATCAATAGAGTTTAGCAAGGGTTTGTAATTAAAAATACCAGGAACTTTTTGATTCTTCATTCCCAATCGGTAATCGATTGATACCACTTTAAAACCTCTTTCGGCAAAATACTGAAAGTAATCGTTGTAATATTCGGCATCTCGTGTACCCTCTTTAAAACCTCCGCCAAAAACAAAAATCAGACAGGGTTGCTGGGTGCTATAAATAGAATCGAAAGAACAAACATCCATTTTGAGTTCTTGTCCGTCTTTAACGGCAAAAACATGTGTGCTTTTTGTAATCTGAGCCGAAGCGGAAAATAGCGAAAAGAAAAAGAGTAAGGGAATAAGTAAAATCTTGTATCTGTTCATTGTATTGTTGTTTGATGTGTTTTATATGTTTTGTTTTCAAATTGCTAAGGTATAATTATTTTCGTCTTTACTTGTATAAAAACACGAAAATATTTTGTATTTTTATACCTTTGCGGAAAATATGTATAAAGCAATTAGTATCTTACACTAAAAATAAATATTTTATGACAAATTCCAAAAAATCGATTTTCGCAAAAAAAATGAAGACGTATGCTATTGCATTCTTTGTATTGTTGTCTATTTGGATAGTTTTGGCTTTTTTCAAATTCCAGTATAGCGAATATGTAGAAGCGATTATATGTGTGGCTATGGCTTTAACTTTTGTTCTAACAGGCTACTTTGGAGCAAAAATGCAACTAGAAAAAGGCAAAAACAGTTCTGCACTTATAGTAATGTTTGTCACAGGCTATATGTTTTGTAGAATCCTTGAAAGGGCTATGAATTTATTATTTTAGACTAAAGCTACAGAAGTACTAAACTCCTTTTCTTTATCTCGGAAAGGAGTTTTTTATATCAAAAAGGATAATTAATTAGCACTTTATACGTTATTTTTACGTAGTTTTGTAACTTCTTTAATTAATATTGTCATATAAGCGAAATTAAAAAACTATAGAAAATATATTAAATTTAACACAACCAATAAGTTTCTTATGAGATTACAAGCAAAACCCTTATGTATTTTATTATTCTTGTTGCCACTTTTTGCAATTAACATTGCTAAGGCTCAAGTAAGCAATAACGTCCGCGAATACAAACTTGCAAACGGACTTACGGTAATTTTAGACGAAAATCACGATAAACCCGAAGTCTTTGGTATGGTTTCGGTAAAAGCTGGCGGAAAAAACGACCCCGCCGATGCAACCGGAATGGCTCACTATCAAGAGCATATGCTTTTTAAAGGTACCGAAACCTTAGGCACCACCGATTGGGAAAAAGAAAAACCGCATATAGACCGTATTTTTGAACTATACGACCAATTGGGAAAAACCAAGGATGAAAACGAACGCAAGGAAATTCAAAGCAAAATAAACGAAGAGTCGATAAAAGCTAACAAATACGCAATACCCAACGAACTTTGGAACTTGATTAACGAAATGGGTGGAACCATGATGAATGCAGGTACCGGACCTGACTACACCGTTTATTACAACATGTTTCCGTCGAACCAAATATTAAAATGGTTGGATTTATACGCACATCGTTTTATTGACCCTGTTTTTCGTAGCTTTCAGGCTGAACTGGAAGTCGTTTACGAAGAAAAAAACCTTTACAACGACATGTTCCAAACCGGATTTTTAGAAGAGTTTCAAAAACATTTTTTCAAAAATCACCCTTACGGTCAACAGACACTTATAGGCACAATTGAAGATTTGAAAAATCCATCGTTGACAAAAATGTACGAATTTTTCAAAACCTATTACGTACCCAACAATATGGCGTTGATACTTGTCGGAGATTTTAATTCGGAAGAAATAATGCCCATAATTGAAGAGAAATTTGGAAAATGGATACCCGGCGAAGTTCCTGAACCAACAGTTTGGAAAGAAGCTCCATTTAATGGTCGTGAGTTCTATGAAGCCAAACTCACACCTATAAGAATAGGTATGCTCGGATATAGAGCTCCATCGGTAATAGATGAGGATTATGTTAAAACAGAAGTGATGATAAATTTATTAAACAACAGCTACTCTACAGGCGTGTTGGATAAACTAACAGACGACGGCAAGTTGTTGGCTGCTAATGCAGTTCCCATGCCTTATCAAGACCATGGAGCTGTTGCAATAATTTATGTTCCAAAACTAGTAGGTCAAAAGTTCAGCAGTGCTGAAAAAATCATTCTCGATGAAATTGAAAAAATAAAAAAAGGCGAATTTGATGTTGAAACGCTTGAAAGCATCAAAAAGAACAAATACATCTCTTTTGTCAGCAACATGGAAAATAACTCCAATAGAGCTTTGGGATACAGTGGTTATTTCACAGTAGGGAAACCAGTCAGCGATTATTATAAATATCCAGATAAAGTAAAAGCCTTGACCAAAGAAGATATTGTTAATATAGCTTGTGAAATATTCGGCGACAACTATCTTTCGTTCAACTCAAAAATGGGCTTTCCTAAGAAAGAGAAAATTGAAAAGCCCGGATTTAAGCCCTTAACTACCAATACAAACGTACGTAGCGAGTACGCACAACACTTAGATAATGTTAAAACGTTAGAACCAACTTTTAATATTATAGATTTCGACAAGGATATTGAACGAGTATCTGTTTCCAATGGCGTTGAATTGCTGAAAGTAGAAAATCACGTTAATGATATATTCTCGTTGACATTTGAATACAAAGTTGGAGAAGCCGAAATCCCACTTTTGACCTATGCAACACAGGCGGTTAATTTTTGCGGAGCAGGAGATTTATCACTAGACGAGCTAAAAAATGAGTTTGCAAAAATAGGTACTACGTTTAGTGCACAGTCGACCAGAACATCGACTATTATTGATATTAAAGGAGAAGAAGAAAGCCTTGAAAGGACAATTGAGCTGATTGGACTTTTGATTGATAAGCCAACACTTGAACAATCGAAGATTAAAACCATAATTGAAGGCGAACTAACAGAACGTAAAATGGAACGCTCCGAACCCGATGCTGTTGCCAACGCACTGTTGAACTACTCATTATACGGAGATAAATCGGAGTATATCGACAGATTGTCAACTAAAGAAGTGAAAAAACTGCAAGCTCCTGATGTGGTTGACGCCTTCAAAAAGGCTACAACCTATAACCTTCAAGTTCGCTTTACAGGTAAATCATCTGCAGAAGATCTTTCCGAAATGATAAGAAAATACGTTCCTTTGCAAGAAACACCTTTGACCGACAAGCACGAATTGGATAAGCCACGAAAAAGATATTCGGAAAACACAATATTGTTTGTCAATAAGCCAAAGGCTCGTCAAAGCAAGATGTTCTTTTATCTTAACGGCAATTTGTTCTCGCCCGAGAAAGCCGTTGAAATTGAAGCTTTCAACGAGTATATTGGCGGTGGCTTCAACGGACTTATTCTTCAAGAAATCAGAGAATACCGCTCGTTGGCTTATGGTGCAGGCGGAAATTTCAGTCTTCCGAAAGAGTTTGGAAAACCTTACGATTTCTTTGGTTACGTCGGTACCCAAGCTGATAAAACACTTACTGCAATGGAAGTGTTTACTTCGTTAATCAGAGAAATGCCGCAAAAACCCGAACGTACCGATATGATTCGCAACTATCTTGAGCTTTCGTCACAGACCAAAAGACCTGGTTTTAGAGGACTTGCCAATTCCGTCGAAAATTGGAAACGTTTAGGATACAAAAACGACCCAATAACCGTTAAGTTAGACGGATACAAAAATCTGACTTGGGAGACTATCAACAATTTCTATATCAACAAAGTAAAAGACAAACCAATGGTTTATATGATTGTTGGCGACAAAAAACAAATTGATATGAAAGAGTTGGCTAAATACGGAAAAGTTATAGAAATTAAAGAAAAGAGTTTGTATAGGAAATAAATATTATATCTTATCACTAGCGATGCCTTTAAAGGCATCGCTAGTGATGTATGTTAATTTATCTTAAAAGACGAGTGTTATTTCTTTGATTTAGAAATGTTGCATAATTTTGCATGAAATAAATCGGGGTGCCTATAATCGGCTGAGATCATACCCTTGAACCTGATCGGGATAATACCTGCGTAGGAAAATGAGAAGAATCTACTTTTCAACGGTTTGATACCCCAATTTTATTTTAGTATTAACTTATAAAAACAAATAAAAATGGAACAAATGGTATCAGCAGGAATTATAGATTCCTATTTCAAAAAACTCAAAAATCATTTATCAGTTGATGTTGCAATTGTCGGAGGCGGACCTTCCGGAATGGTTGCATCGTATTACCTTGCTAAGAAAGGTTTAAAAGTGGCTCTGTACGAACGCAAACTTGCACCAGGTGGTGGAATGTGGGGCGGTGCTATGATGTTTAACGAGATTGTTGTACAAAAAAATGCACTTCATATTTTAGACGAACTTGAAATAACCTACAAACATTACGAAGACGACTATTATACCATGGATTCCGTGCATGCTACATCGTCGCTCATATATCACGCTACTAAAGCTGGAGCTATCATGTTTAACTGTACTTCGGTTGAAGATGTGGTTTTTTTAGACAATAAAGTTGCCGGTTTGGTAATAAACTGGGCACCTATCCATCGTGAAGGTCTTCATGTTGACCCACTCGTTGTTATGGCAAAAGCTGTTATTGACGGAACAGGACACGATTGTGATGTTGCACGCACATTGGAACGCAAAAACGATATTAAACTATTCACTGAAACAGGAAAGGTCGTTGGAGAAAGATCCCTTTCGGTAGATGAAGCTGAACGTACTACCGTGGAAAATACCAAAGAGATATTCCCCGGACTATATGTCTCGGGAATGGCAGCTAACGGCGTAAGTGGCGGTTTCAGAATGGGACCTATTTTTGGCGGTATGTTGCTTTCGGGTAAAAAAGTAGCTGAACTTATTGCAGATAAACTTTTGAAATAATATGGAAAATTTTGGAACATATATCATTCTTACAAAACCGCAACTTCCTTATACAACAATAGCTGAAAAATGTGTTGAAGCCGGTATAAAAATGTTGCAATTGCGTGAAAAGCACTTGTCTGACAGGGAATTAGTGCAAATTGGACGAGATATTCGCTCAATAACCAAAGGCAGCGAAACAAGTTTTGTTATCAACGACAGACCTGATATTGCCGTGCTTTGCGATGCCGATTACTTACATCTTGGTCAAGACGACATTACGATAGAAGATGCTCGGAAAATTGTGGGAAATATGAAAATTGGACTTTCAACCCACTCCATTGAGCAAGCAAGAGATGCCTTGACTAAAAATCCGGATTATATTGGATTTGGTCCTATCTACCCGACAAATGCAAAGGCAAAACCCGACAAACCTGTTGGAACAGAACTATTGAAAGAAGTCCTGTCTTTCGCTGCAGTCCCCGTAGTTGCTATTGGAGGCATTTTCCCCGAAAACATAAACGAAGTGATTGATGCAGGAGCCAAAAACATTGCAATGGTAAGGTATTTTATGCAGACATCTGATTTTACACAAAGGGTAAATAAGATAAATCGGATGTTGAATAAGACTTATTAGCTCACTGGCGATGCCTTTAAAGGCATCGCTAGTGAGCTCATCAAAAATTATATTTATTCAATTGCCGTGCCTTGAAAGACACGGCAATTGATATTTTTTATTAAGCTTTAGCACAAAATTATCTATTTTTCAGTTTTAAAATTATAGCCCTCTATTAGGTCATTATATTCATCGGTAAAGGTTTGTCTTTTATGATGACTTTCTTGTTTGATGATATAATTTCTTACTTTATCAATCATTGACTCAGAAACCGAAACCGCAAAATATTTATCTTGCCATTCAAATTTTTCATCAATTAATTCATTCTGGTTTATCCAACGGGAAGATTCTCCTTTTATTAAATTAGCTACTTTGCTAATAGTTTGGTTAGCCGATAATGATACTAAGCAATGGCAATGATCGGAATATCCGTTAACCACATCAACAAAAATGCCTTTATCTTCAGCGTTCCCTTTGATATGTTTCCAGACTTTCAATCGCAATTCCGGCGAATACAAAAACGGGTACCTTTCACGAGTTGCCCAAACCAAATGAACATAAATTCTAACGAAAGACATTATATCATAAATTTTGATTCCATTTCCCCCGCTCGCGCGCTTTTATAAAGCGTGCGACATTTTTATTCTATAAGTATTATGTCCAAAATCCCTTTCCCTCCAGCATAATCTAAAGCACTACTGTGTATGTAGTCTTCCGCTCTATAAACAATACCTCCTTTCACTGGATTTTGGTGTATATAATTTAGCTTCTGTGTAATAACCGCATTACTCCACAACTCAATTGGCTTATTATCTTTTTGCCAAAAACGAATTCCTTGAGGTGTAATGAATTGTTTTAAAAGCATATCCTTTCTACTTTCCTTAATATTTTCCTCAATTGCTTTAACCAAAACTTTGCTTGTATGTTTTTTATAATCACGAAGTATATCTTGCAACAAAAATCCTTCTTTTGCGCGAATAATCATATGAATATGATTAGTCATAATGCACCAAGCAAATATTTCCAAACCTTTGTTTTGTTGACAATATTTTAAGTTTTCTAAAAGTATGTTTTTATATTCGACACGAGTAAAAACATCTATCCATCCTTTAACTGCAAAAGTTGTAAAGTAAATACCTTCAGGATTATGAAATTTATACCTACTGCTCATTTTTATATATTTTGTATTAGTAGATACGCACGCTTTGCAAAAGCGTGCGAGCGAAAAAAATCTTTCGCTTGCAGGCTTTTGCAAAGCCTGCAAGCGAGAATTACTTTCAAGGCATGGCTATTAATAATTACAAATTATTATCTGTATCATTAGCCACGCCTTTAAAGACGTGGCTAATGATGGTTGATAAATCCCTATTCCTCCACCGCTTTTTTCTTGTCGGGTATCATTGCTACTACCGTTATAATAACCAAAATAGCTAATAGCAGACAGAAAGCCAATCCTAACATTGCTCCTTGGCGAACAAGCACATTATCTTGTCTTCCTACGAATGGTATTATTTTGCCTAACCATGCTATAGGTTCGGTTCTGGATACTACTGCTGTGTATATTCCGGCTGCTATGGCTACTCCAAAGCTTGTTCCAAGTGATGATGCCATCTTGAAAATACCGGCACCGCTACCAGCCTGACTGTCGGGCAAGTTAGATAAAGCTGCATCGGTGGCAGGTGTTGCGAAGAAAGCCAAGCCCAATCCGAAAAGCGAATAAGCAATAATAGCCAACACTACATATTGTCCGGTCATTATCTGGGTCTGCATTAGCAATATAATAGCGGCACTAATAATTAATGCTCCCCAAATAATCGGCTTTTTAGCACCAAATCTTTGCAATAATTTTTCACCCACACGAATAAACAAAATTACGGCAAGAGCAAAACCAAGTGTAAGCAATCCGGCTTCCATTGCGGTAAACTGTGCTCCACGTTGCATCAATGTTAGCGAAACTATAAGCAAACCAGCAGTTCCGTTAATGAAAAAGTTTGCCAAAGTTGCACCTGTAAATATTTTGTTTTTAAATAATCCAAAATCGACAAAAGCGTAAGGCACTTTATTTTCAATTCTAATAAATATATAACCAAATACTATTGTAATAGCTAGTAAAACAATAGTAATCCAACTTGTCCAACCGAATTTATTTCCGTTAGTGATAAAAATTTGCAATGCAATCATTGCAATCATAAACACAATAATTCCTCCCCAGTCTATTTTGTATTTACCTGCTCCTTCGCGGCGGTTTTCCGGAAGTTCTTTGGTTAAAATCAAGGCAATAATCGCTACGATTATTGCGAAAAAGAAAATCCATCTCCAACCTAAGCTCGAAGCTATAATTCCGCCTGTAAGCGAGCTTAATCCTGAACCACCGAATGTACCTATAGACCATAAACTAATAGCACGCTGACGCTCTTTTCCTTCCCAGAAAATTTTAATCATACCCAAACTTGTAGGCATAACAAAAGCTGCAGAGAGTCCTTGTAAAGCACGTCCTATAAGCAACATAGGCACTGCAAGACTTCCACTAGGCGACAAGCCAACCAAAAGTGAGCCTAAAATTGCTAAATATAAACCAATTTTGAAGGTTTTTACGCGTCCAATACTATCGGCTAAACCGCCTATTACGACGATAAAAATCCCCGAAAAAAGTGCTGCCAACGACACGGCAATATTCATAGTGTTGGCGTCCATGCCAAGTGCTTCGGTCATCACCGGCGATACATTCATCATAGAATTGGCAAAAAGCCAAAATGTTAAAACTGCAAGGATAAAGCCTATAAGCACTTTATCTGTTCCTTTGTAAGTTGTTGTACTATTCATGTTTAATACGTTTTAAGGATTTATGTTTAATTAAAATGTTCTATTTTTTCAAATTATAAGGTAGCACAATGGAAGCTCCAATAAGAAATTGGAAATAATCGTCTAAAGGATTATATCCAGCTGTCGCCCATATCGGCAATGATGATTTTCCGTACAACGGAACTGTATATTTTACAGTTGCTTCAATATTATTAACTCCCGATTTAGTTTTGTTGTACAACCCAGTCCAAGGTGTTACTGCAACAGCCGCAGATGCTGTAATACGATTGAAAGTGTAGCTGTAATTGGCTTCTATGTATGTGGTAAAATTTCGTTTATGATTAATGGTATCTGTAGGTCTTGGGTCGAAACCGGCAACAAGCGTAGCCCATTTAAAACCCAAATTAAACGGGAAAGTGTAATCGATGGACGCATCAATAAAGTGTTTTGATGTTGTAAGACCAAAATCTGTGATATCTGTATCCCAAAATTTTGTCCCCGGCGAATAAATATCAGTTATCCCAATTTTCAATCCCTTAACAGGCGAATAAAAAACCCAAGGTATCATGGCTTTGTAAACGTTATCGAAAGAAGCTCCTGTAGAAACTCCTACAATAAATTTTCCATTAGTAAAAGTTATACTTGGCTCAAACGATGGAGCATCACCGAACAAAGGACCAACACCAAGTCCACGCCAATAATGCTGTGTTACGTATTTGGCATTACCAATAACCATCCAATTCGATTTGGTTTTTGCAGTCTCGGAATTGCTTTGCGTTTCTTGTGCTCGCAAACCGACAGTAAACGCAAGTAGTATCGCAACAGTAATAATTTTGCTCTTCATAATATTACAGGTTTTCAACGAAAATAATTTGAACTATCAATAATCACACTTGTTGGTGATAATAATGCGACAAATTTAATTTTTTTTTATAAAAAACTCAATCATTGAAAAAAATTTTAGAAAAAATTTTCTCAATGTGCATAATGTTGATTTTTAAGAAATTACAACATTCAGTTAAAAATATGTGAAAAACAAATACTTAATATTAAATAATTATTACTTTTGTCAAGTCTATTAGGGGAGCTAAGTGCTATTTAAGTACTATGCTGAGAAACAAACCCTTGTACCTGATTGAGTAATTTCAACGTAGGAAAATGGATGGTTTTTTAACATAATACACACATAGACGTTTCTCCTAATAAAAGAGAAACGTCTTTTTTTATTGCAAAAAATATGAGCATGACAAAACAAAATTATTTTGACCAATTCGCATCTGAATACGATACTTGGTTTTTGAAAAACATGAACTTACTAACATCGGAAGTTAGATTAGTGGCTCACTTTTTAAAAGATGCAGGTAAAATTTTATCGGTAGGATGCGGTAGCGGCTTGTTTGAGACTATACTAAAAAAAGATTTCAATATTATTATCGAAAACGGTATTGAACCTTCGGTAGGAATGGCAGAAATAGCAAGAAAAAGGGGCTTAAACGTTGTTAACAACACAGCCGAAGATGCCGACATGGGCATCAACGAATACGACACTATCTTGTACAACGGTACGCCAAGCCATATTTCAAATTTAGAAACTTCTTTAATAAAGGCGCACAAAGCGTTGAAGCATGGCGGCAAAGTAATCTTAATTGATGTTCCGAAAGAAAGTTCCTTTGGAATTATGTATAACTTGGCAAAACTCGCTAATACATGGGATAACGAACTTTTACAAGGCGTTTTTCCGCCATCGCCCTATCCTATTGAGTTTGTGAAGCTGGCTCATTGGCGTACAACAGACGAAATAGTTGAACTTCTTAAAAAAACAGGGTTTTCCGACTTCCAATTTGCTCAAACGCTGACCAATCACCCGATTTACTCGAATATTGAAGCTGAAACTCCTATAGAGGGCTACACAAAAGGCGACTACGTCGCTGTTTGTGCTACAAAGAAATAAATTAATTAACGTATTAAAATATTTTAAAATGGATTTAAATAAAGTTTTATCGCAATTGCAAGAAAAATCGCCGTTGGTACATAATATCACAAATTATGTTACCATGAATAACACGGCAAACGCTTTACTCTCAATAGGTGCATCGCCTGTGATGGCTCACGCTGCTGAAGAGGTTGAAGAAATGGTAAAAATATCATCGGCTTTGGTTATTAACATTGGCACACTAAGTCCGCACTGGGTGCAAGCCATGATAAAAGCAGGAATTGCAGCAAAAGAAAACAATATTCCCATCATTTTCGACCCTGTCGGTGTTGGTGCAACAAGCTACAGAAACGAAGTTGCAAAAACAATTTTGCAAGAATGCAAACCCAACATAGTTAGAGGTAATGCTTCCGAAATACTATCGTTGGTAAAAAGCAACGTAAAAACCAAAGGCGTCGATAGCACAATAGCGGTTGACAATGTTGTTTCATCGGCGAAAGACTTGGCTAATGATTTAAATACCGTAGTTGTTGTAAGCGGCGAAACCGACTATATAACAGACGGCTCGAAAAGTGCTTTCATTGAAAACGGTTCGCCAATGATGATAAAAGTTACAGGTATGGGATGCACGGCTACAGCTATTGTTGCCGCATTTGCAGGCACATTAAAAAATCCTTTTGATGCAGGCGTAGCAGGTATGGCTGTCATGGGCGTTGCAGGAGAACTCGCAGCTAAAAAATCGGAAGGTCCCGGTTCATTGCAGTTGATTTTCCTTGACACTCTGCACAATCTCAACAAAATGGATTTAAACAGTTTGCTTAAAATTAGAAATGAATAAAATTGATTACAGCTTATATTTGGTAACCGATAGCGGACTTACAAAAGGCAGAAATCTTTTAGAAGTTGTGGAAGACGCTGTAATTGGTGGCGTTACGATAGTACAACTTAGAGAAAAAGACATTTCTACTATGCAATTTTACAAGTTGGCAATCCAATTTAAGCAAATGCTTTCAAAATACGGCGTTCCGCTAATTATTAACGACCGATTGGATATTGCTTTGGCAGTCGATGCGGACGGAATCCACGTTGGACAACACGATTTGCCTGTAGAAATCATCAGAAAACACATGCCAAAAGGTAAAATAATCGGACTTTCGGTAGAAAATGTTGAACAAACTGAAATCGCCAACCATTTAGATGTTGATTATGTAGCCGCTTCGCCGATTTTCAATACTTCTACCAAAACTGATACCGCACCTGAACTAAGGATAGAAGGATTGAAAGAAATTGCTGCCGTATCAAAGCATCCAATTGTGGCTATTGGTGGAATGAATATGAGCAATGCCGGAAGTATCATCAAAGCCGGTGCTTCGGGTGTAGCCGTAGTTTCGGCAATTGTTTCGGCTGACAGTCCGCAATTGGCTGCTAAGCAATTGTTAGAAACAGTGAATTTGAACAAGTTAACTTAATTTTTTACAATGTCAGATATAAACAAAATTGGAGAATTTGGGTTGATTGAGACCTTTGCCGACAAGTTTAATCACTTGCTTGACAAAAACAACTTGGGTATAGGCGACGATGCTGCTGTTATTCGCATTGACGACGATTACAGTTTTGTTGTTACAACCGATATGCTTGTGGAAAAAATTCATTTCATAAGCGACAAGATTTCTCCGCAGGAATTAGGACAAAAATCGCTGATTGTAAATTTGAGCGATATTGCCGCAATGGGAGCCGTACCTGTTGCATCATTTTTGTCTGTTGCAATAAACAAAAATACAAGTTTGGAGTACGTACAACAGTTTACCGAAGGTTATTTGTTGACATCAAACGAATATAAAGTCCCGCTTATGGGTGGCGACACGACCAAATCACCAAACGAGCTTACTATTAATGTTTGTGTTATTGGTAAAGTTGAAAATAAACGCATAAAGTACAGACACAGTGCACAAGGCGGTGATATTGTGTGTGTAACGGGATTTTTGGGAGATTCAGCCGCAGGACTTTCGTTGCTGTATAAAGACAAAAAAATGCAGGAACAATACGCCGAACTCGTAAAAGCACATCATTTGCCTATTGCTCGCGTTGATGAAGGTAGGTTTTTAAGCTCTTTCTCACAAGTACACGCCATGATGGATATTTCGGACGGTATCGGCTCCGACTTAAAACATATTAGTAAGGCATCGAAAGTCAGTATTAATATTGATACTGAAAAAATTCCTTTGAGTGAAAAGTTGCAAAACTATTGCCAACAAACGGATAAAAATCCTTTGGAGTTTGCTATTTCAGGCGGAGAAGACTACGAACTGTTGTTTACTGTTGATAAAGATTACTTTAATGAATTGAGTTTTGAGTATCTAAACAAGTTCGGCAGACCAATATTTCCTATAGGTACAGTCAGAGCCGAAGGCGAAATTCCTGAAGTTTTGTATTTTTACAATAATAAACGTCTAACCGCAAGTTACGGCGGATTCGACCATTTTAAAACAACAAACAAATGAAAACCTATAAACGTACATTAACCATTGCCGGCAGCGATTCGGGAGGTGGAGCCGGCATACAAGCCGACATAAAAACCATTTCTGCATGCGGCTGCTTTGCCACATCGGCTATTACAGCTATCACGGCACAAAATACCGAAGGCGTTTTTGCAATACACGCCATTCCACCCGAAATCGTTGAAAAACAAATACAAGTCGTTATTGACGATATTGGAACCGATAGCGTTAAAATCGGAATGCTTAACAATAGCGAAACTACCGTCGCAGTTAAAAGAGCTCTTAGCAAGTACGACATAAACAAAATTGTTCTCGACCCTGTAATGGTATCAACATCTGGACATAAATTATTGGAAGATGCTGCAATACAAACACTTATAGAGCAACTGTTTCCGCTATGTCATCTTATTACACCCAACATTCCAGAAGCTGAACTGCTGCTTGGCAGAAAAATAACAAGTCAAGAGGAGTTTCCAGACACAGTAAAAGAATTGGCGGAAAAATTCAACTTGTCGGTTTATCTTAAAGCCGGACATTTGGACGGCGATTCGTTTTACGATATATTTTATCATCTTCCCACAAAATCATCAAAAATATTGCATGGCAAACGCGTTAAAACAGTGAACACGCACGGGACAGGTTGCAGCCTATCTTCCGCTATTGCTGCTTTTTGGGCTAAACACGACGACATCAATGTTGCTGTTGAAAACGCTCATCAGTACATACAAAAGGCAATATTTGAAGGCAAAGATTATAAAATCGGTAACGGACACGGTCCTATAAATCATTTCTTTGAAATCCTTAATAAATAATTTTGTGTTATGATTTTGCAACACCTGCCGCACATCAACGCAATGTGGAACGAACTAAAAGATATTTTTAGCACAATAGTGTCGCATGATTTTATTATTGGACTTTCGGAACAAAAATTGTCGCTCAATGCTTTTAAACACTACCTTCAGCAAGATGCTTTGTACTTAATTGACGATGCCGTTTCGTTGCAAAACCTATCAGATAGAAGCACAAACGAAGATTACAAACGTTTCTTCGCCGAATTAGCTACCGATAGTATTGAAATGGAAAAAGCTTTACATGAGCAATATTACAAACTATACGATGTAAAAGCTACAACGGTCAAAAGCGAGGCAATAAGTCAATACACCGAGCACTTGCTTTTGCAATCGAAAAATGCTGCGTATCCCGAAGCATGTGCGGTACTACTACCCTGCTTTTGGGTTTATACTTACATTGGTGAAAATTTTCCAAAATCAAACGTAAAAGATAATATTTATCAGGAATGGATTAATACGTACAAAAGCGATTTGTACTACAACTACACTATGCAATTCTTGCAAATATGCGATGAATTGGCTGATAAATCCGATAAAAAAATCAGAAAAAACATGTTGGAAATGATGCGAACTTCGTGCTTATACGAATTAGCATTTTTTGACGAAAGCGTTTCAAAAAGCTAAGTCAACCGCAGGTTTACCATTCTTCTTCAACAGGAACAACTTGGGGTTGCATACCTTCTTTTAGTCTGCTTATAAGACCTTTGCAAAATTCATCTACTTGTTTAAGATAATCAGCCATATCGGGAGAATAGTCTCTGGCACTTGTATCCAACCAATTTTCAATAGGATAACGAGAAACTCCCCTTAGTATGAAATCGTTTATTGTGTAACGATAGCGATTTTCTTTCAATTCAAGTTTTAAGAAATAATCGACTACACCAACGGTTTTTTCGACCTTATCGACTTCCTTTTTCACTTCAATGCGGTGAATAATATCAATAATCCCCGTATGCGGATTCCTGACTCTTGTGACAGCGACAGGATTTTTGTATTCTGTATTAATCCACTCAATGGCTCTGTTAAAAAGCACTTCCTGCGTACCCTGCATACTAACCACCTCACGATATTGGATTTTGTTTGTAGTTTTATCAATAGGTACTATTTCGGCAGATTTGTTTGTTCCTTGTCTTTGGTTTTTGGGATTATTTTGTGAAAAAGCCGATGTACAAAACATCACAGCTACAATTGTTAATAAGCTTAATTTAAAATTCATAAAAATAAATTATAGTTAAAAAGTTTCGTTTATTTCAAGACATAAACATTGGTGCAAAATTCGTGCCGTTAAATGCGAGTCTATTTATTTCTTTTCCGAATTATTTTCCTTGTCCATAACAATGAAAAGGTCTTCACCTTTTCTCTTCAACCAAAAATGCTCTCTTGCATATTTTTCAAAAACTGAAGTATCGTTCAACAGTTCGTTGTAAATGGTGCTATCTTTGGCAATTTCCGATTGGTAAAATTGCTTTTCTCGCTTTAAATCTCGCAACTCTTTTCGGAGACCAATCTGGTAAAAAATATTACTGCTATCTAAAAACAATATCCACACCAAAAACAAAAGACTTACAATGAAGTATTTGTTTTTAAGCACTTTGAATATTTTTTTTGTTTTTAGTTTTCCCACAATGCAAAATTAACAATATTTGTTCACACAATATAGCCATAATAAAAAAATTTAGCTCACGTTTCCCAAATAGTTGTAACTTTGCTCCTTTAAATGAAAAACAAGGATTTACATATATTATTTTTGACGAGGTGGTATCCGCACAAATTCGACTCAATGTTCGGTTTGTTTGTGCAGCGTCATGCCGAAGTTGCATGCCAAATAGGTAATGTTTCGGTAATTTATTTGCACGAACTGAAAGACGGTCAGAAGAAATGGACTGTAACCAACGACATCGAAAACAATTGCCACGTTGTTAGGGTTTACTACCCCGATGTAGAAGGTGTGAAATTGCTTTGCCTTCCCATTAAGGCATACAGGTTTATTAAGGCATTTCGTATTGCTTACAAACTCGTTGTTAAAAACATAGGCAAACCTACTCTAACTCACGTCAATATTTTAACACGTATGGGAATATTAGCCGAATGTTTACGCATATTTAAGAAGATTCCATACGTGATAACCGAACATTGGTCGAGGTACTTGCCTATTACCAATACTTACAAAGGTTTTTTCAGAAAAATTGCTACGAAACGTGTTGTAAAAAAAGCATCGGCGGTTAGTACGGTTAGCAAAAACCTTGAAAATGCAATGAAAAGCCATAAGTTGTTGAACGATAATTACTTTCTATTGCCAAACGTGGTCGATTTTGATTTGTTTACACTCAGACACAATAACAAATCGGACGTTTTCAGATTTTTGCACGTTTCGTGTTTTGAAGACAGGTCTAAAAACATTAGCGGTTTGCTAAAAGCTACATTAAAACTTTCGGAAGAAGTATCTAATTTTGAACTCGTTCTGGTCGGCGATGGTGTTGACTTTGAAGTTATGAAACAACAAGCTGCTAATATGCCTTTTAAAGCCGGCACTATTAAGTTTACCGGACTTTTAGAAGGAAAAGATTTGGTTGAGGAATTTCGAAAAGCAAACGCTTTAATTTTGTTTTCCAACTACGAAAATATGCCTGTCGTTATTTCCGAAGCGTTTGCTTGCGGTCTTCCGGTTATTGCTACCAAAGTTGGCGGTATCCCCGAATTTGTTAGCGAAAGCAACGGAATTTTGGTCGATAGAGGCAACGAGGAGCAACTTAAAAACGCAATGCAAGAAATTATGCTCAATTATTCAAAATACGATTCAAATAAAATACGAAACCAAGCCGACAAAATTTTTAGTCAAGCGGCTGTTAAAAAATCACTCGAAAATCTTTACAGTAAGATTAATTAATCAAAATTGATATGATAAGAATTAAAACTACGACTTTTATACTACTACTTTTTGTTGCTCATCTGGCTACCGGTCAGACGTCTATAGAACAAATGCGAAAAGATATTCTGTTCTTAACCGACTCATCTCTTTTAGGTCGTGAATCGGGAACCAAGCAAGCTGAAATAGCAGCCGACTACATAGCTAAGCGAATGAAAGAAATCGGTCTTAAACCATACGATTCCAAAAACGGATTTTATCAGCAATTTAACTTACACTTTCCGGTTATTTTTGAAGATGCGAAATTAACAGTCAATAAAAGAGAGTTTAAGTATAAAGAAGATTTTTGGATTACAGACTTTTCGGGTAGCGGCACAGCTGTCGGCACTGCTCTTGAACTAAAATGCAGACAACTAAATTCGTTGAATAAAAGAAGTGAGACCGAGTTTCTGAATAAGATTATTTTACTCGACTTAGCTAATTACAAAGATATTGACAATGATTTTGACCTTATAGATACCATTACCGAAACGGTTAAAACAATAGCTGATAAAGGTGCAGCTGGTATAATTATGTACAACACATCGGATAAACCTAACGTGTTGTTATTATTTGGTTCTACATTTACCGATACGGTTGATATTCCTGTGATTTTTATAAAAAAATCGTCTTACTCAAAAATCAGACGTTGGAGGAATACAAAGATTTCACTGACCACAAATGTTGAACGAACAACTACAACGCCAACAAATGTCATAGGAAAAATTGATAATAATTCCGACAAAACCGTAGTCATAGGTGCACATTACGATCATTTGGGAGTGAAACTATCCATTAATTCCAACAGAGAAGAAGTTTTCAACGGAGCCGACGACAATGCTTCGGGCGTAGCTCTTATGCTGCAGCTTGCCGAATGGATGCTCTACAACGAAAGCATTAACTACAACTACCTGTTTGTTGCTTTTGATGCAGAAGAAAAAGGTCTTTGGGGTTCGAAATACTTCTGCAATAATAAATACATTAACAATGACAGCATATATTATATGCTCAATATTGATATGGTTGGGCGTTTGGGAGTTTTAGGCGACAGTATTCAAGTGTTTGGAACGGGAAGTGCCGAAAGCTGGAATAATATTTTGGATAAAATAAGTTGTGATGATTTTGGCGTGATAAGAAGAAAAAACTCACCGCCAATGTCAGACCACTTTTCGTTTTACAGCAATGAAATTCCTGTTGCTTTTATAACCACAGGTCTGCACGAGCAATATCACCAACCCACCGACGACGAGCATTTGATTAATTACGAAGGTATGGCAAAAGTCTTGCAATATACACGTCAGTTTTTGCGTATTGCTGAAAGAGACAGAGCCATTAAATTTTCGGAAACGAAAGAGTAATAAATTTTCATTACTGCCTGATGAATATCTTTAATCACAAAGGTGCTGTTGGGGTGCGGGTTACGGTAGCCTTTAGCTTTTGGCTATTAGCCTTTAGCCATTAAACAAACTTTGCCAACAGCCAACAGCCAACAGCCAACAGCCAACAGCTAACAGCTAAAATCACATCTACCATACAACAATAATAAATTTTAAGCACAATAGCTGTAAATATCAAATATATAGTTAATTTTGCACAATAAGAAAACACATAGAATAACAAAATAAAATAATAAAAACTTATGAAATACACAGCATTATCAAAGGTTCACGAAAGCAACGGAGCTAAAATGGTTGAATTTGCAGGTTATTACATGCCTATTCAATTTACAGGTATAAACGATGAACACGAAACAGTACGTACAAAATTAGGCGTTTTTGACGTCAGCCACATGGGCGAAATTTGGGTAAAAGGTCCAAATGCATTGGAATTTTTGCAATACGTTACCAGCAACGACGTTTCGAAACTTACAGACGGAAAAATTCAGTACGCTTACTTCCCAAACAAAACGGGCGGTATAGTCGATGATTTTTTGACTTACAGAATAGACGCCGAAACATATTTGCTTGTTGTAAACGCTTCGAACATGGAAAAAGATTGGAATTGGCTTGTTGAAAACAACAAACATAACGCAGTTTTATACAACGCTAGCGACGAAATTTCGCAACTTGCTGTTCAAGGTCCGCTTGCACTTAAAGCTATGCAAAAACTTACCGACACTCCAATTGAGGACATGAAATACTACACTTTCAAAAAATTAAATTTTGCAGGTGTTAAAGACGTAATTTTTTCTATTACAGGTTACACAGGTTCAGGCGGTTGCGAAATTTATTTTGCAAATGAAGATGCTCATAAAATCTACTCAGCTGTTATGGAAGCCGGTAAAGAATACGGCATTAAACCAATTGGTTTGGCTGCACGCGACACTCTACGCTTAGAAATGGGTTTCTGCTTGTACGGCAATGATATCGACGAAACAACATCGCCTATTGCCGCCGGATTAAGCTGGATTACTAAATTCCCCGAATACAAAAACTTTATCAACAGAGAACAATTGCTTAAAGATAAAACCGAAGGTACAAAAGAAAAACTTGTAGGTTTTGAACTTATCGACAAAGGTATTCCACGTCAAGGATACGACGTTGTTGATGCCAACAATAACAAAATCGGTAGAGTTACTTCAGGAACTATGGGTCCTTCGGTTAAAAAACCTATTGGAATGGCTTACGTAGCTTCCGAACACGCAAAAGAAGGAAACAAGATTTATATCTTGGTTAGAAATAAACCTTTGGAAGCTGTTATTGTTAAACTTCCATTCTACAAAGGATAAGATGATTGAAGCAAGCGTATTTTTATCGCCAGACCTGTATAAACACAACAAAAGCAATTATAAAAATACGCTTGCTGTCATTATTGACGTATATAGAGCCACGTCTTCGTTTTCGGTTTTATTCGACGTCGGGTTGGAAAGTATTATTCCGACTGCCGAAATTGACGATTTGCTCAAACATAGAACTAATCCCGACTTACTTATTGCAGCCGAAAGAGGTGGCGATAAATTGCCTTTCGCCGACTTCGGAAACTCGCCTACCGAGTATTTAAAACACGATTTTAAAGGAAAAACTATCGCCTACTCTACTACCAACGGCACAAGAGCTATTGAAGCCGCACGCAATAATAAAAAAGTAATTACTGCATGTTTCAATAACCTATCGGCTGTCGTAGATTTCATTATCAATGAAAAAGTTTCGGAACTTGGTATAATATGCTCGGGATGGGAGAACAATCCTTGCATTGAGGACACCTTATGTGCCGGCGCTATTATTGATAAAATTAAGGAAAACACTAAACCTAACGAAGTTTTTATCAAAAACGATTCGGCTAATATGGCTTACGAATTGTGGAAAAGCAATAAACACAACTTTGAAAAACTGATTAAAAAAGGTAATCACTACGAAAGGTTGTACAAACGCAATTTGCTTTCGGATTTGGAATATTGTCTTAAAATAGATGTTTCTAAGTCTGTTCCTGTGCTGACAGGAGACGGGAGACTAGTGAATGGTGGTGGGTGATGAGTGATGAGTGATGGATGATAAGTGATGGCTTGTCCCGAGTATTCGGGAGTGATGGGTGGCTGTTAGCTGTTAGCTGTTAGCCGTTAGCTGTTGCGGGGTGCGGGGTGCGGGACTTCGCTCACTGAGCCTGTCGAAGTGTCGAAGTCCCGAAAAACATCTATACTAACATTTTCGGCATTTCGACAAGCTCAATGACCGAAAATGCCGAAGGCGTATCGAAATGCCGAAGTGATGAAGACAATGAGTGCCAATATTTTCGTGCTTCGATTGCTACGGTGTCTGAGTTTATCGAAGACCGCACTCAGCAACCGAAAATATTGCAATGACCGAAAATGGTTGAAATGACCGAAAATGTCGAATCACTCACCACCGACCACCGACCACCGACCACTCACCACCAATCACCAACCACTACATATAAAGCATATAATCCGTAAAAAAGTTCCACTCTTCTTCCGAAATATTGTTATCTAAGATAAATTGCTTTTCCTTGTTTAGAGTTATTAGTGTTTCCTTTACGGAGATGCCGTTGTTCTTTATGTTGGCTTTAAGTTCGTCGATTGCGGGAAACACATCAGTTGTAATCCATTTTAAAATGATGTAATAAACGATATCGCTTTGTTTGGCGTCGTCATCTTTCAGATTGAAAAATATATCACGTGCCGTTGCCAACGAATCGCCGCCCATGCTAATTGAACACCTTGCAATGGCTCTTAAAACGTTTTTGTTCTCAGGTTGCTGTGCAAGTACTTTATAGTATGTATCAATAGCATCGGAATACATTTTATTGTCGCTGTATGAAATAGCCAATTGTATCAACACATCAGGGTTTTCGGGTTGCAGCATTAGAGCTTTTTTCGACCAATTGAGAGCTTCGGCATAATTTCCTAAAACATTGTAGCAATATACAATTTTGTTTATAGTCCAAACGCTTTGAGTCTCAAACAATTCCACCTTGATATAATAATTGACTGCAGCTTCAAAATTGTTTAACTGCTGATAGCAAAAGCCGATTTTTTCCAATAATTCTTTGTTTGGTGGTATTTTATTTTCGATGACCGTAAAAATGCGTAATGCCTTGCCGTAATATGAGTTTTTGAAGAAAAAGTCGGCAGCTTTGTGCAACAAAGTATTGTTTTCGCCCTGCAACTCGACTAATATTCCGCTATCCAAAACCCAATCTATCTCAAAAAAGTTTACAAACTCGTTTTTATTCGGATGCAACTTGAAAAATCGGTATAAATCCTGAATGTATTGCGAAAAAATAAATGGCTTGGTATTGTCAACATCTTTCCACTGTTCGTCTTCTTTAATTTCTTTTAGTTGCTCACTTTCAATACTTAACATAGAAACTATTTGTTTGCACTGTTCAGCCGGCAAGGAACTCAAATTGAAATAGAATGAATATTTGTCGGAATTGCAGATGTAGAACGAATTTTCGATGCTTTCCACAAGTTTTTGTTTAACATCATCGGAAACATTGGCAGGAACATCGTTTATTTCGGGATTTTCTCTGTAAAAAGGACGAAACCAATTGGAAATCTCCTTAAAAAAAGGATAGTTCTTAAACTGGGCAAAGGTTCCCATGAAAAAATCGCTGCCTTCAAGTTGCATTTCCGACATTTTTTCCATACGATTTATCAAATCCGAATCGGAACCGAAAATATTTTCCCAATCGGGGTTCATATCGTTGTTATCGGAATTGAATAAATCTTCCAAATTCAATTTATCTTTAAGACTGTCTTTTAGTTTATCTTCAAGCCCTACAACATTAGGCAAAATCTCGTCAACAAGCTGTTTCGACAGTTTTTCTGTTTCCAAAGATTTTAAAAGCTTTTCTATCAAAAAAGTTGTATCTCTGATAAACAAAGGGTCGTTTTTGTACTGCAACAGTCTGTTGTTGAGCTGTGTATATAGCTTGAACCTGTTGCCGAACATGAGCATTGCAATAACAATTCCAGTAAGTGCTCTTTGCCAGACTTCATTTTCTCTGTCGTCGTAAAAATCGCATAGTATTTCCACTTTCTTCGAATCGAAATAAGAAATCATGCTTAGCGTAATAGCACTAACGGTAACGCACTTTTCGTACCAAGGCAAATGCCCTGATTTTCTGATAGCTTGCGCCAATTTTTTGTCGTTTTCTTTATATTTTTCTGTCTGCCAAAGCAAGCGAAACAAAGATGGCGTTAAAAAAGTGAAAGTTTTTTCATTGTCGCCGCCGGTTTCCATATCAGCGATGAGCTTTGCCAACTGCACGTTAAAAGAATACTCCTTAACATTTTGCAAAGCTTCTTCTTTCAGCAGATTTTCAAAATATTCTTCGTGCTGTTTTTTGTGAACAATAAAATCGCCGCTACTTATTTTATAATCTCTCATTAAGGTATCGGTAATTTCGTAAAGTTCGGCAACAAAGTTGTTGTATATCGTATCCTGATTGGGGTCGTTGACTCTTTTGAAATAATAATCCAACAGCATTCGGTAATTGCTGTCAATTTGCTCAACCTGCGAAGTTATTCGGTAGTTGTTTTGCAGATTTGAAATTTGTAAAATAAGATTAATAGCCGATTTCAACTTACCTGTAGATAAATTTCGGTATATCTTGTCGAACATTTGTTCATTTATTTTAGAAGTGCTCATGACTGATTTTTTCGTTAACTATGCAATATATATTGAGCCACAAAAAACAAACCAAACAACAATTATACAATAAAACCTGACTAATTATCAGTTTTTGTTTCTTCGCCTTTAATCATTTCTAAAAACTTTTCTTCTGAAATTATAGGAATATTGAGTTCCGTAGCTCTTTTCAGCTTTTCGGGTCCCATATTTTCGCCTGCGACAATAAACGAAGTCTTGCTCGAAACGCTACTTGTGAGTTTTCCGCCGTTGTTTACAACTTGTTGCTCAAGGTATTTTCTGTTCTGAGAAGTCCCGAAACTTCCGGTAACCACAATTGACTTGCCTTGAAAAATACTTCCTGTAATTTTTTCCGATTCATCTATTTCAAATTTCAAACCCGCTTTTTTAAGTCTGTTTATGATTTCAATATGGCTCTGCGAACTAAAATAATTAATTATAGATTCCGAAACTTTTTCGCCAACATTTTCAACCTGCATAAGTTGTTCGTAATCGGCATTGATAATATTGTCGATATTGGAAAAATGCATAGCCAACTGTTTTGCACTGGTTTCGCCAACATATTTAATACCCAGACCATACAAAACCTTATCAAATGGACGTTCCTTCGATTTTTGAATTGCATCAATTATATTTTGAGCTGTTTTTTCTCTAAAACTAATTTTCTTAGTTTTAAGAGTTTCAGGATTTGTAATTACCTTTTCCAAACCGAGAATTTGGTCGTAGGTCAAATCGTAGAAATCGGCTACATTGTTTAGCAAGTTATAATTGTACAGCACTTCAATTTTTCCTTCTCCAAGCGTTTGAATATCCATTGCCTTGCGACTGATAAAATGTTCTAAACGCCCTTTTATTTGTGGCGGACAGTCGTCGTAGTTCGGACAAATAATAGCGACTTCTTCGGGCAAGTTCACAAGTTTGGTATTACATTCGGGACAGTATTCCGGAAACTGCACCGGTTCGGTAAAAAGTTCACGCCTGTTTAAATTTACACCGACAATCTTGGGAATAATATCGCCGCCTTTCTCGACGTAAACATAATCGCCTATGTGAACATCTAATTTTGAAATAAAATCGGCGTTGTGCATGCTGGCTCTTTTAACTGTTGTTCCGGCAAGAGATACAGGTTTTAAGTTTGCCACCGGAGTAATAACTCCTGTCCGTCCTACCTGAAAATCGACTGAAATAAGATTGGTTTCGGCTTGTTCGGCTTTAAACTTGTAGGCAATAGCCCATCGCGGCGATTTTGCAGTATAACCCAAATCTATCTGCTGTTGCAAAGAATTTACTTTTATCACAACACCGTCAATTTCAAAAGGCAAAGAATTTCGCTTTTGCTCGGCTTCGTTGATAAATTTCCATATTTGGTCTATGTTTTTACACAATCTGTAATAATCGCCTGTATTGAAACCCCAATTTTTGAGTGTATTAATGCTTTCCAATTGCGTAGAAACCGCACTATGCTCGCTTATCAGATTATAAATAAATGATTTCAAAGGACGCTTTGCAACTATTTTTGAGTCTTGAAGTTTAAGACTTCCTGCTGCGGCATTTCGGGGATTAGCAAAAAGCGGTTCTTCGTTTTCTTCCCTTTGAATATTAAGCTGCGTAAAACCCTTATGTGGCAAAATAATCTCGCCTCTGGCTATGATTGAAGACGGAAAATCGTTTCCTCTAATTTTTAAAGGCACATTTTTTATTGTTTTTACGTTTTGAGTAACATCGTCGCCTTTTTCGCCGTCGCCACGCGTAATTGCTTGCACCAAAACACCATTCTCATAAATCAAACTAATGGAAACTCCGTCGAACTTCAACTCGCAAATGTATTCAATATCCTGTTCAGGTAATAATTGTCTGACACGTTGATCAAAAGCTAAAATCTCCTCCTTGCTGTAAGTGTTTGATAATGACAACATCGGAACACTATGAGCAACAGCCTTAAATTCGTTTATTACCTGCCCTCCTACTCTTTGCGAAGGAGAATCGGGTTGCAAATATTCAGGATATTGTTTTTCCAAATATATCAAACGCTCCAACAGTTGGTCGAAATCGTAGTCGGATATTGTAGGCTGAGCCAAAACGTAGTAGTTATAATTGTGCTCGTTTATTTCGTCAATTAGCCTTTTTATTTCATTTTTAACGTCTACCGTCATATTAAATTATTTTACTTTTTTCCACATAATTCCAATAACAAAGATAAGAATTTTATAGTTTTGTGTGGAACTAAAATAACGGCGTTAAAATAATATTTTTATTACAAATAAGTTATAAATAAAACTACTAAATGTAATTATGAAACACCTAATTGTTAACATAAAATTGCACATAACACTGTTTCTGTTGGCTTTATTGACTTTAACGACAATTAGTAATGCCAATGCCCAAATACATTTCTGCATAATTTATACGGATAGTGGCAACCCCCTTGTTTCCTGGCAATACAAAGGTAGCGGCGTTGTAACGCAGTACATAATTAGGTGGGGTGATAGCCCGAATAATTTTGCATATTCGCAAAACATTGAGCCTACAGCAGCTTGGCATCGAATTACTAACATTAATTCGAGTTTTCAACCTGTTTATATTAAACTTATATACTCAACACAAAATTCAACCGATTCGGTTATATTCTCGACAATACATTTGAGCGCTCATAACACAAACGATGTGGGTATTTCTAATTTAAATATAAAACTGTACAAATACATGCCTTCGGGAATATTGGACATAGAACGTTTTGAAAACTCACGATTCGAACCACTAAACAGTATTGCTTTTACCTCGGGAAGTACTGATAACATTAGCTATAACGATACAATAACCTACCCTTTTTGTTCAGAAAGTAGTATTATGTACCGCGCTTTTTACTCGTCGGATAATGTAATTGAAAATTGCGGTTATCCTTCAAATCATGCTTTTATAAGTATAGGAAAAGACATTACTTCGCCAAGAAATGTTACCAACGATTACGTTACGGTTGTAGGTTCAAATAACAACTCAAACATAAAGATATCTTGGCAAGCTCCACCCGACCCCGACGTTGATGAATACTTGATAGAAAGAAAATCGGCTAATACCAACTTTTTGAATATTGGCTCTGTAAAACATCCCATTTGCACCTTTATTGACTCAACTGCCAACGCCTGCGATAGCATTTACACCTATGCAATTGTTTCGGTTGATAAATGCGGAAATAAAAGCTACGGAACGTACATGCACGAACGTAGTAATATTGTGTTAGATGTTGTTGAGCCGAACATCTGCGATAACAGCGTATCAATGTCGTGGAACGCTTATAATGCAAGCCCTAAAAATGTTGTAGAATATAGTGTTTTACGTAAATCAGGTGATAATGATTTTGAAACAATAGCAAATTTATCTTCAACAACAACAAACTATATAGACAGCCATAATTTGACTAAAAATGGAATATATACATACAAAATAAAAGCTAAACTCAGCAATGGCGTTGAAGTTGAGAGCTGTGCCGTGTCGGTAATATACACCGGTGTCGAATTGCCGGACTTGGTTTACATAAACAATGCAACTGTTGATGGGAACCAGGTTGTTGTAACGTTTTCGCATTCACCTGAAAATACCGCAAAAAAAGCATATCTACAAAGATCAACAACCCAAAACGGTCAGTACACTACAGTCAACACCATTGACTTTTCGCCTAACTATATTCCTCAATTCACTTCAATTATCGATAGTACCGCAGAAGTCAACAGTATTTCATATTTTTATAAAATATCTGTTCCCGATAGTTGCGACAACAACACTGTTGAATCGTACAATACCGGCAGGAACATCTTGCTATACATAACAAGTAACTCAGCTTACGATAATATTGTAAATCTCAACTGGTCGAAATATATAGAATGGGATAGCAGGATAGCCAAGCACATGATAATCAGAATTAACGACAACAACGAGTACGACACAATAGCCGAAGTTGGTCCTGATGTTTTTTATTATGAAGATAATATATCTGCCCAAAGTCCAACAGCCAACAATTGCTACAAAGTAATAGCTTTTGAAGATAGAAATCTCAACGACTCCGTAATAATTTACTCCGAATCTAACATTAGTTGCGCGGTAAAGGAAACTATACTGAGTATTCCCAACGCATTTAAACCAAGTGGAATAAATCGCTTGTTTAAACCTGTAATAAACAATATTAGTATTGAAAAGTACTCAATGCAGATATTCAACAAATGGGGAAGCATGATTTTTGAAACGGATAACTATGTTATGGGTTGGGATGGGGAAACAAAAGATGGTCCGGCTCCGTCTGATGTGTATATCTATTTAATAAATTTCACCGATACCAAAGGAATAAAATATCAAGAAAAAGGAACGGTGATGTTGGTTAGATAGTGAGTGGTGAGTGGTGAGTGGTGGGTGGTGGTGGAAGTATGAAGTTCCGAGTTATGAGTTATGAGTGATGGGTAGCTATTAGCTGTTAGCCCTTAGCTGTTGGCTATTTCCATTGTCTGTGTTTAGCTAATGGCTAATAGCCCGAAGTTTCGGGGCTAAAGGCAACTCCCACGGAACCCGTAACACGTAACACGTAACTCGCAACACTAATCACAAATAATTGCTATCCATAAGGTAATTTCTAACATAGTCGGCGACTCCATCTTCTAAGGAAGTAAATGGTGTTTTGTAGCCTGCTTCATTAATCAATTTGTTCATATCGGCTTGGGTGAAATACTGATACTTATCTCTGATATCTATCGGCGTATCGATAAAGTTTATATTTTCCGGTATATCAAGTGCTTTAAATACAGCTTGAGCCAAATGTAAAAACGGTCTGGCATTACCTGTGCCTAGATTGTATAAGCCGGATTTTGGTTTGTTTTCCATCAAAAATGTTATGCCTGCTCGACGA